>WAKA01000203.1 GCA_015523565.1 Candidatus Heimdallarchaeota archaeon
GGAGATGTGTATAAGAGACAGGTATTTGGCATCTCAACAACTGTTCCCACTCCACCCAACCAAGAGGCAACCATCCCACTCAGAAAAGTTTCCTTGTTTTCATGTCCTGGCTCGCGAAAATGAACATGCAAATCAACCATTCTCTTGAGACTTTCCAATCCCTGCCAATCCCTTTGACTTGCATTAGGTAAATTCTGTGTAACCACTACCATATTATTGTATTTATCAAATAAAAGAACTTATCCTCAATGTGTCGTTTTGTAAAAGAAAATCCGAAGAAGGGCTTCATCCAAGTCTGCATCTTGTGGATTGCCTTCCCATTCAACCGCCTTGTCAATGCAGATAATCCTGTCTGTGTAATCCTTTAACAATTGCAAATCGTGATGAACTGCAATTACAGTCAATCCATATTTCTCATTTAATTCCTTCAACAAATCCATGAACTTTATTGTCATTCTAAAGTCAAGTGCAGATGTTGGTTCATCAAGAAGGATGATTTCCGGTTGTTTTGCCAGCGCCTGTGCCAACATGACCCTTTGAAATTGCCCTCCGCTTAACTGACCAATTGGACGATCTGCCAACTCCGATAGTTGTGTGTCATTCATGACTCTTTCAATAATCTCCCAGTCTTTTCTGGTCAATCGCTTAAACAATCCTCTTATTGGATACCTGCCCATTGAAACAACATCTTTTACTTTGGCGGGGAATTCCTTTGAATACCCTTTCAATTGGGGCATATATCCAATTCTCATTTGTGTGTCTTTTGTAATGGGCTTCCCAAACACTAGAACCTTTCCTTCTGTTGGTTTGATTAGTCCCAAAATGGTCTTTAATAACGTTGTCTTGCCAGAACCATTTGGACCACAGATCCCTACCATTTCCCCCTTCCAAAAATTCAAATTTATATTGCATAAAACACTTTGCGTGTTATAGGAAACATAAACCCCCTTCAAAGATATGATGCCTTCTTCCTTCAATTTTTCTCATCTCCTTTCTGGATTTCGCGAAGGTGCTCCTTGAACTCCTCAATCCCTTGATTTTCTCCATGGAAATGAGGTAGGGGACTGATTTCAGGAACATGCTTGAAGTTGCGTTTAAATAAGAGAAAGACTGTAGATACCAGTTTCCTCTTTGGAGACAATATGTAGCTTACAACAAAAAGAAATGTTGCCAATAACACTATGACAGATCCCGATGGCCAATCATAAATAAATGAAAAAAATAACCCCCCCAATGAGGAAAACACTCCAAAAGTAATGGATAACACTATCATCTTGTTGAAATCATATGTGAGCTGATATGCAGTTGCCGCAGGAATGACAAGCATTGCAAACACTAAGATGGCCCCAATGGCAAAAATTGAGACATCTATGGCCAATGCAATTAAAACCAAAAAGAAATAGTTCATTGCCGTAACTGGCAACCCTGAGGCTATTGCCAACTCCTTGTCAAATGAAATCATGAAAAATTCCTTTTTCAATAGAAAGATGGAAACTGTTGTTATCAGCGTAAATAGAATCAACAGATTCACATTTCTTTTTGTTATAAGTAAAATTCTTCCAAATAAAATCGCCTGCACATTTGACGTATATGAAGGCAAAAGCCCAATGAAAAAAATCGCCAACCCCATAAAAGATGCAAAGAAAATTCCTACTATGACATCATCTTCAACTTTCTCGTCCTTGTTGATATAGCCTATCCCTAAAGCTGTTGATATTCCAAAAAACAAAACCAAAAGCAGTGGGTCTGAAATTCCAAGCAAAAGGGCAAGAGCGGCACCAGCAAAAGCAGAATGTGCTATTGCCTCCCCAATGAAAACCATCCCTCTCAGTATGATGAACACCCCTATCAATGAACAAATCACTCCTATTAAAACTGCGGCCAACACTGTTCTTTGCATCCAATCATATTGAAACGCTTGAATAAAATCCTCCAATGTTGCCATTATTGCTTTATCCTCCTGCGTTGTAATAAGACAATCAAAAACATAACTCCCACTGTTACTTCAAAAGGAAAAGGTAAATTGTCTTGTGGTGTTTCTGGTGTTTCTGGATGTTCCAAGGATTCAATGTTTGTCTTTATCATGCCGATATATGATTTCCCATCAACTTGGGAAGGATTGACGCTCAAATAGCTTACCTTTGCCCCCGTTCGTACGGCTAGGTCTATGACATCTGAACCGCTCTGGGCTTTGCTTGCAATTATCAAGGAGATGTTCTCCTTCTTCATCATGTTCACCAACTCTTGAATATGGGCTGGGCTTGGATCCACTCCCTCTTTCTCTTCAATCACTCCTCTTCTATCTATCCCTAACAATTCCAAAAAATAGAAAAATGCAGGATGATCTATCACTGCTTTTGTACCTTCCAAAATTTGCCTGGATTCATTGATATTCGCAATTAAAAGGTCTAAAGAATCAAGATATGTTTGGAATGTGGTTGATTCAAACGTCCCGACACTATTCAAATGATCAAAGATTTCTTGGCTGACATTTCTCATTATTTTGGGGGAAAGCCAATAATGGGGGTTTATTGTATTCAACAAGGGATCTGTTTTAAGATATTTGTCTGCATCAATTGAGAAAAGCTTCCCCTTATAATCTGGGTTGTCGTTGATAAATGAAACCAACCACTCGTCCAACTCTTGTATCCCTGTGGAAATAATGACATCTGCTGTGCTAAGCTTTTGAATATCACTCGGCGTGGGTTCATAGTTGTGTGGGTCTGCATCACCAAGTAAGATTGCATTTACAGATGCCTGATCCCCTACAATTCCTTTGACCACATCCCCTAGAAATGCTGTTGTTGTCACGATTTCAAAATTCTGTTTTTCTCCATGCACTGGAATGCTGTAAAGCAATAAAAACAACATTAAAAGAAATGTAAGCTTCATTTTCATATGTTTACGATAATTCGTAGATATTTAATGATTATGTAAAAGGTCACATTTGTTTGTTACAATTACGATGGTTTATATTTGTCGGTATCCAAATAAATATGATGCTTCCTGAAATGCGTGAAAGAGATGCTTTGGTGTTGATGTTTCTTCTTGAATGGGGGCGTCCATTACGTGTCGGTGAAATCAAGAGACATCTAAACATGCCTCATTCAACCTTGAATTCAATCATAAAAAAACTCGAAAAGAGGGGACTTGTTGATTGGGAAGAATATTCCAATGTATCATTGACTGAAAAAGGAAAGAAGGTTTCATCTCATTTACTTAAACATCATAACATTCTCCATCATTATCTTGTGAAGGTACTGGGTATCGATGACAAAGTTGCACATCAGGATAGCTTGAAGACTGCTGGACTCTTGTCTTGTGATACCATTGAGGCATTGAGAAATGCAAACGAAACATGCAATTTGGAAATCTGCAAGATTGCCTTGAAGGATCATCAACCACTTGTGAAAAAAGAAGACTTGGAAATATGCTAATTTTAAATATGTCCAAACAAATGTTTAATGGAGACAAATGGATTACTGTCCTGACTGCAACTCACTATTGAGGGACTCTGTGTGTTCAAGATGTTCACAGATTGTCCTCCACGAACCAATACATGACATGGCATGCTGGAATTGCAACCGAAAAACCCTGAAATTCAATTCTTCAAACAGGGCACAATGTGAATTCTGCCTCTATTTTTACTTCTTTACGAAAGGTTACCGCAAGATAGATGTTGATGAAGTTTTGCGAAGTACTGAACTTAAATGCAATGAATGCAATAGCAGGGTTGTCTATCGTAAAATATCTGAGGCATTTGTCTGTACCAATTGTGGATTGGTCTCTGAAGACGTGCTTGCAATTGATGATGATCAGAAAATCCGATCCTTTAAACCATCATTGCCTTCACAACTTGAAAGATATAGACCTCTCAACTATTGAATTCAGATCTTATCTTTTCTGCTAATTCTTGAAGCTCACTGTTTTCCGCTTGTCGGGCATTTGATGGGTTTAATTCTCCCGCTTTATTGATTGGAATCAAATGAATGTGGGCATGGGGAACCTCAAAACCTTCCACAGCCAATCCAATCTTTTTGGCGCTGACAGCTCTTCTCAATGGTTCCGACAACTCCCTTACCTTTTTCATCATTTCCATGTATAGCTCTTCATCCGTCTCAAACAAGTAATCCTCATGCACTTTGGGAATTAATAGGCTATGTCCCTTGTTGATTGGTCGAATGTCCAAAAACATCATGAACTTTTCATTCTCCCAAACTTTATGGGAAGGAATTTCTCCAGCTACTATTTTACAAAAGATACAGTTTTCCATAATTGGCAATCCACTTGTCAATTATAAATTTTCAACAATTCCATTGGATTTATGCAATTATTGCATGAACAGACGGTTTGTTTTCTTGTTAATCCCTAAGATCCAAATTCTGTAAATAAAAAGAAGTGGAACAAATATGTCCATGGGTGCAAATATGCTGACAATGAAAAAATCCATCAATGAAAAGACAAGAAACACTTTTCTTGAAATCTCTTTCAGGGATGCCAACCAGAATACTAAAATGAATGACAGCAATGTATCCAACAACAAATAAAATGCAGAAACATAAAGAGCTGAAACAGTCAATGATACAAAAAGAATGAAGTAATAAACAGACGATATCAAATTAACAAAAATGAATATGCGAAATCTTAACAAAATATCTTTGTTTTGCAAGAGATGCCATGTGTCTTTTGCATTTGCTCCGAAAGAAAATGGTGAAATTTCCATATGAAAAAGCCCTGTCTGGTTTTGATAAGCTTATCGTAAAAGATAGGTGGAAATGGGGGTGAATTAAATATTGTTGCCTTTGACATCATTGGGGAGACTGAAGTAGTTTTTTTCTGTTGTCTTGACCCTTGATGATTTAATATTGTACCATCAACATCATGAGCAAAAGCATCAATGATCAAACTTGACTGTAATATCTATAAAATATCCCTTATCAACATGTATCCTGTTTTTTTTCATTACTTTTCAGGATACATTTTCCTATGTGGGGAAAAACGTTTATAAAGTCGATTTAAAACTTAAAATTATGAAAATAAAGGATCTTCAAATTGAAGATGAATATTTTGTTATTGACCATGATAAGCCAGTTTTGGATCTTGCAAGAATGATAACAGAAACTGGCATTCCAGACGCAGTTGTAATGAAAGATGGAAAACCTGTTGGAGTGGTTGATGACTTCGACATTGTTTCAAAACTTGTGGCAGAAAATAAAGACCCTACTTCTACCCCTGTCTCTGAAATTATGCATGCACCTCCTTATGTAAATCCTGAAACAGATATTGAAAGGTTAAGACAAATATTTGATGAAATGGATCCTTCCATTGTCCCAGTTATTGATAATGAGGGGCAATTGCTTGGTGTTGCAACATTGTTTGATGTGTTGTCTGCTGAAAAAAAACCTCGTTTCAAACTGTTTGGAGGTAAGTAAATGAGAGGTGGTCGAGGTTCAAGAGGAGGGGGAAGTCGAAGCAGATCCCATAGGTCATCTTACAGACGAAGACATAGGCATCACAGATATTATGGCTATACACCATATGGATACCGATCTTATGGTACTACAGAAGTGGGAAGAAGGGGTGGGTTTGTGATACTCTTCATTTTCCTAAGTTTCTTCTATCTCTTTGGTTCATTGTTTGCATTTATCTTTATTGCCGCTCCAGAACAAAGGAATTTCTATGTTGAATCTGGAAGGCAAAAACTTATCACGCTCTCTTCAAACTACAAGTCTGTTACTGTTTCTTTTGAAGGTGGAATATATATTACAGATAGTGTTCCTCCAATAATTGGTACACATGATGTAGAAGATTCTGAATCAACAACGGTTGGTCCTGATTCTTATGTCTATTGGGTTGTCTATTTGGAACAAAATGTTCAAATGGAAATTAATTGGACTGCTGATGCTGTCTTAAAAGTCTATATTTTAGAAGGCAGGAGTGAATTCAATAAATGGAAGGACGGAAAAACTCCCTTTGGCTCTTTGAAAGCAACTGACAACTCTGGAAGCATAGATTATACTGCATCCAAATCAGACGATGTATACATTGCGTTTGAGAACGACGGATTCCCCAGATCTACTGTTTCATTAAGCAGAACCGTTACCATAAAAGACCCTGTTTATTCATTGGATGGTCTCCAAAAATTCAACAATGGTGATACAATCCCTGTTGAAAAGGAAAAGTATCTCCTTCTTGTCAATGATAAAAGTGTTGATTTGGAAGCTTCAATAAACATTGAGAAAAAACTTGGTGTTGAACAGTTCAAGATAATCTGGCTTATTGTCAGCGGAATTTTGCTGGCTTTTGCCATTTTTGTGATTTACAAGGCAGGCGATAAAAAGGAAGCACGTGCTACAGTACCTCCACCGTCTACCCAACCAATGACTCAACCTACTGGAGGAACCTATGTCTATACCTCCAATCTTCAGCAACAGCCACACCAGCAACCTCAACAATCTTTACAACAACCTTCAACCTCAAACTCTTGGGTTGGATCAAATATGGTTCGACCTGATCCCTTGTATTGTCCAAATTGTTCTGCACCTTACCTGAAATCTGATAAGTTCTGTGGCAGTTGTGGTGCCGCTCTTCCTGCAAAATAATGCTATTGCTTGAATTTTTAATCTAACTTTTGTATCTTTGTCAATTCCAGAAAAAAATTTAGAATGAAATTTATTGGGAAATTAATTGTGGATTACATATATGCCCATATCTATATTGGAAATGAAAAACCCTGCATTGCAAATAAAAAAATGTGTGGACAGCCTTTTTTTAATAGTGATGAAATGTTATATTAATTAAATTTATATTGTAATCGTATTTCGAAGAAATTGGAGAGTGTTTTGTTTCTTCGTTGTCCTCAACTAAAATATATTCATTATGAGCCAAAGCCCCTTTCATATCAATTCCAAACAGAAGGTGTAATTTCCTTACAAAAACTGGAACAAATGATGCAATTACTTCCTTTAATTGACCAACGCTCTATCACTCATGACCTAGAAAAAATTTTTGAGGGACATCGATTGGAACAAGTGATACCATACCTTGAAAAGGACGAATTAGGCGACTTTCTTAGACATGTCCTCTATTCAAGTTATGATATCCTGGATTGGTCATACATAGACCTCAAATTGGAAACAATAGACAGATATCTGCCCACAAGATGGGATATTCCAAAATTGGAATTGGATCAGGCTTTCCGTTCCCTTTTCAATACAGTTATCCTTGTTAAGCTTACATCGGAAGAGACAAGACTTTTCAAAAAATTTTTTAAAATTCATGGGATTCCATTTGATATACCCTCTCGCATTTTGGAAATTCTGACAAGTCCCCAACAATCCTATCGCCCTTTTTCTTTCTCTTGGCTATTTGAAATTTATAAATACTTTATCTATATCATATTCAAGGAAAAACGAAACGATTTTCTGACACGACAGAAATATTTTCCATTATTGGAATTTTTTGAACTCCAAATGGAAAAACTGTTTTCTAGATTCAATGACAAAAATCATGTCTGGGTTGCTCTTGTCAATGTACATTCAAACCTTTTGCTTGATATCGGGTTTGAATCATTTTTAACAAAAAAATTCATGTTTGAAAAAATGATCAAGAGTATCCAAAAATTTCCTGAAATGGAACGAAATCTTGTCAACCTGATAATCGGTACCAACCTTGCAAAAATCTTGAACCAACAGGAATTTATTAACCTACCTCTTGATAAACTCATTTCTGAGATAAACCGGATCCTTGACCTTTTATTTCCAACAAGAAATACAAATAGCATGGTCGATGTGTTCAAGAATTCAATATTGAATTATAGAATACATGTCCAGTTCTTGAAAATCATTATTGAAGGATTTTCCAATACACTTTATCTCATAAGCACATTAAAAAAACGGATCCCATCAGATTACTTGACCTTTGATTATAACCAAACCTTTCAAAATCTTTTAACCATATATTTTGAATTGGCAGAATTAGTCTATAACGAAAATAGTGGTGATTTATCAAACCTAGATCCAAATATGCCATTTGGTTATCCCATTCAGTTTGCGTTAGGATTACAGGAATATTATTGGAATCATTTGTATTATCTCCTATCAGACCTTCCAAAGGATAAAAAATCAGACAAACTGATGCGACTCAAGGAATTTTTGGCAATTCAGCATTCATCATATCTTAAATATGTGGAAATGTTGGAGAAGACAATTCTGGATAACTATACTGAGTTGATTGAAAATACATTGGATAAAATGTTTGAAAACGATTTTGACATTGAAGATATTATTTTCTCCCAAAGTACAGAAATTAACTTATTGTATGTCCTGAACGTGCTTCTGTCTGTTGAACTTCCGAAATTTGACACCCTGAAAGTCTTCCCGATTCCTGAGGTTTTGATCCTAATTATAAAGTCATGGCTTATTTATTTCCATAAAAAAGGGAAAGGATATGAAGAGCTCTTTGAGTTGGTAACTCCCGTCCTTCTTGAACTTCAGGCTTCGAGGATTGAAACAGAATACATTAACAGAAATTACCCATTGGCATTGATTCATGCCATAAATTTCTTCCTATTCAATAAATGGAAGCAGCAGGTTCAAATAGATTTCTTGACTATTGCCTCCAACAACAAAAAATCAACCAACTTTTCCAACCTTATCCAAAAGTTTACAGAAACCGTTCAACTCTCCCAAAATACTTCAACCTATGTTCAGTCTCTCACTACTGAACTTTCACAGATATTGATCTCTGATCCTGGAAAATTGAATTTTGATAAACTCATGTCCAATCTTTTTGAACTTGAAAGCATTGTCCAAATAGGGAAACCCCAAGAAATTGTCAATAAACAAAAAATTTCAGAAAATATGACATTCAACCTCGGTCAAATTGCCATGGAACTTTCAGAACTACTAAGTAAATTGGGAACTACCTCTCCTACATTCAATATTCAGGATCTGCTTGTTGATAAAAAAAATCTAATAAAGATACATGATGACATCTTTTCCATTCCTGATTCTCTTGATGCATCATATTATGAAACCCCAATCCAGAAGATTGTATTCCCAATAAAAAATGAGATGATGGTTGCCATTGCAATATCCGCTTTTCCAATGATTATTGAATTTCCACACGACTTTTTCAAATCCTAAATTTGTGACAGTACATTCTCTTCAAGCATTACTCGATCACAATATTGACATCTAACTAATAACGGTTCTTTCTGGATCACTTTAAACTTTGTTTTGATTGGTTCCCGGTAATTGGTGACACAAGTTGGGTTATTGCATTTGAGCACCTCATCAATTATGTCAGGCACATTCAAGTTGACTTTCGATCTTACTTGGTAGTTTTCAATTGTAGACACAGTAACGCCTGGGGCAAATAATCCCAATGCATCAAGCTCCTTCTTAGTCAATGTTCTGTCATGCACTTTTACAATGTCTTTCATGCCAATTTTATGCGATTTCACAAACATTCCAATTGTCAATGTATGTTTCTCATTCGCCAATCCCATCAATTCAACAAACTTTAAGGCTTTTCCAGCAGGAATTCTATCTATAACCGTGCCGTTTTTGATTTTTGATACAAGCATTCCTTTTTTGTCTGTCATTTTGTTTCACCTATCAATTTAAGCAACAATGCCATTCTCATCCAAACACCATTCTTTGCTTGTTCAAAGTACTTGGCTTGGGGAAGACTGTCAACTTCATATGAAATCTCATTGATTCTTGGTAATGGATGCATTATAATACTGTTCTTGTTCATTCTTCTTGCAATTTCAGGATCAATGACATAAAAGTCTTTGACTCGCTCATAGCTTGCCTCATCTGGGAATCTTTCTTTCTGAACCCTTGTCACATAGAGAACATCAAGCTCTTCAATATTGGATTTTAAATCCTGCCTGATTATTGCCTCAATATTGTCCCTGACATCATTGAGTACACTCATGCGAGTCCGTAGTTCTGGAGGGGAAAATAGGAAAACCTTGTTATCCTTGAATTTTGAAATCGCATACAGCAAGGACGGAATGGTTCGCCCATACCGCAAGTCGCCAAGAAGCCCTATCGTTAAATTGTTCAGCCTCCCAAAATGTTTGTAAATAGTGTAAACATCAAGCAAAGCTTGGCTTGGATGCTCTTGAATGCCTGTCCCTCCACTAATCACAGGAACATCACTGTATTCCACAGCAACTCTCCCACTTCCCTCAAGGAAATGACGTAGAACAATGACATCAGAATATGCGGATGCCATCCGTATCGTATCTGCTATGGACTCTCCTTTCTTCGCACTGCTTACCTTTGCATCTGAAAACCCAATGACCCTTCCTCCCAACCGATGCATGGCTGTTTCAAATGACAATCTGGTTCGAGTGCTTGGCTCATAGAAGAGTGTTGCCATGATCTTCCCGTCGAGAGCATGTGCATATTTTTCAGGATTTTTTTCCACCTTGCCTGCAAGGTCAATCAATTCGAGAATTTCTTCCCTTGAAATGTCTCGGATGGATACTAAATGTTTCATGGCTATGCCTCTGAGTAATTATTTACAATCCCATTAAAAATCAATCTAATCATACTTTCACTAGGTTATTGATTTCAAATGCGTATCATTCTTGGGTTTTTATAGAGCGCCATTTCATTCTTATCGATTATGAGATCCTCCTCCCCCTTTTTCAGGAGATCCAGCTCTTTTTCGATCCTCTCTTCTATTTCCTCAAGAAACTTGTTGGCTCCTGCAAAACATATGAGACAGTCAATAAGCTCATCAGGAATTTCGAAATTCTCCTGATCCAATTTGATCGTGTATTTTCCTCCAATATTGAATCCCGATCCGTCAATTACCCCAATTTTCTTTTCTTCATGGTTATAGATTGTCCAGTCTGTCCCTAAAGAAATCCTATCTGCCTCTGCCCTATAAATGTGAACTAATTCCGTCTCATCATCAACCACAAGAATTGAATAGACTTGCTTTCCAAAAGAGTTTTGCCTAATTACTTTCTCAAGGCTGAACAAAACTTTTGTGTTTTTCCCATTGTATGAAAAATATGGAAGGGACTTGTTTGCCGCAAATGAGTTCGCTAATTCTCTTCCTTTTAATTCTTCCAATGTTGCCTTCCAATTGAAACTTTCAGAAAAGAACTTCAAAACCAAGGTGCTGTTCATTTTTTCACTTTTCCATTTTCCTTCCCTGTATGTGATATACCCAATTATCTCATCACCTTTCTTCACTTCTCCAATAATTTCTGTGTCTTTTGTGAATTGCCTTGATTTAGACATATACTCCTGCTGTTTCTTTATTCCTATGTTCACTTTGTGGGTACCGCTAGTACGCCATAAATCCACTACATATTCTACAGTCCAACCCATGGATTTATTTTCTGCTCACCTTTAATATAACTAGTTGCTCGAAATTATTGCTTTGCTTACTTTTTCCCTTTCTTTTTACCTAAATCTTCTACCATCTTATTAAGCAATAAGGTAAATGCTTTCTCAATGTTATATCCCGTCAAGGCAGAAGTTTCTATAAAAAACACAGAATTGTTGAACTGGCTCGCTAATTCAATCGCCTTTTGTTTACCTGCTTCAGGCGTTATGCAATCATCAAAAGTTTCCCTGAGGTCAACTTTGTTTCCTGCCAAAATAATGGGCACATTGCCAGGAGAATGCACTTTTAACTCTTCAATCCATCTAGCTAAGTTATCAAAAGAAGATTTAGATGTTATATCATAAACCAGTATGGCTCCTTTCGCTCCCTTGTAGTAGTTCGACCTAATTTGATCAAACCCTTTCTGTCCTGCAAGATCCCAAATCAATAAGGTATGACCTCCCATTTCCTTGAGGGAAAAATCCACTCCAACCGTCATGAAATACCGTTGATCGTATCCCTTGCCCATTACCCTGTTTTTTATGGAAGTCTTCCCCACTCTTGCATCTCCTAAAAGAACCACCTTAAATCTATAGCTTTCTTTGTTTTCCTCTGAAGGAGAAGACATGTTTCATTTATTTTATTAACACAAATAAACTCACCTATCGGATTACGAAAAATTCCCTCCCATTTCCTAAATTCTTATTATCGTTTACCATTAAATTTTGATTAAATTGTCAGATTATTTTTCATGTTTCGTTTAGAATATTCGATATGATTAAAAATATGCTTGGTATTGACACTTTATGATAGGGGAGCTTAAAAGCCAAGCAGATCAAGTCCTCTCCAAACTGGATTGGTCGCTTTCACCGATAGAAATAGATAAAGCCACAACTGACATTATGAATGATCTAATTGATGGAATTGAAAAAATTGAGGCAATCCCAGAGAATGAAAAGACTTTTGCCAACACGATTGAAAAACTTGAAATGATTTCCGCAAATGCTGGAGACCGATTTGCATCAATCTACTTTCCTGCTTATGTTTCTACAGACCCTGAAGTACGCAAAGCAAGTAGTCAAGCAATGCAAAAATACAGGAAATTCCTTGTTGACCTTAGCATGAGGAAAACACTCTATGAAGCCATAAAACCTCTTGAATCTCAAAAAGATCAACTTGATCCTGTTGAAAGGCGGCTTTTGGAAAGATACCTTCGAGATTTCAGAAGAATGGGACTTGATTTGGAAGAGGAAAAACAGAAAGAATTAAAAGAAATACTTCAACGCCTCTCTGAACTTTCTGTGGAATTCCAACAAACATTGAATGAGGTCAATGATACCGTCTTGTTCACAAAGGATGATTTGGAAGGTCTTCCTGAAAACATTTTGTCGATGTACAAGCAGGACGAGAATGGAAATTATATTGTAGGAATGTCTTATCCTGAATCCATCCCTGTTCTTGAATATGCAAAAAACCCTGAAACAAGAAAAAAACTGCTGAAGGTATACGGAAACAGGGGTGTCCAACAAGGAAACGTTGAACGCCTTGAAGAAGCCATTACTCTTCGAGCAAAAGCCGCTGAATTGAGAGGATACAAGAACCATGCAGAATATGTACTGGAAATCAGAATGGCAAAGTCTCCCGAAAGTGTCTTTACCTTCCTCAACGATTTGGAAAGCAGATTGAAACCATTCGGCAAAAATGATCTCGCAGAACTTGTGGAATTGAAAAAAGAGGATACCGGTGACCCTGACGCAACTATTGAGGCTTATGATTATGCATATTACTCCCGAAAATATATGGAATCAAAATATGACATTGACAAGGAATTGATCAAACAATACTTCCCAATGGAATATACCGTTAATGCAATGCTGGAATTTTATCAATACATTTTCGGATTTACGTTTACTGAACTTAAGGATGCACCAAAATGGCATGAGGATGTTAAAGTCTATTCAGTTCATGATACAGAAACAAAGGAATTCAGGGGTATTTTTTTCCTTGATCTGTTCCCACGGGACGGGAAATATAACCATGCTGCCGCATTTACACTTATCAAGGGGAGAATGGAAAATGGAAAACATGTGCCCACCGCTTCTGCAATGGTCACCAATTTCAACAAACCCACTGAAAATCAGCCATCTTTGCTTACTCATCAACAGGTAAACACCCTTTTCCATGAATTCGGCCATATTGTGCATCAAGTGACTACACGTTCTAGATTTTATACATTTTCTGGGTCTTCTGTTGCAAGGGATTTTGTGGAAGCACCATCACAAATGCTTGAGAATTGGGTTTGGGAACCAATCGTCCTTGAAAGAATTACCCGCCATTATGAAACAGGCGAACCTCTTCCGGAAGAGCTCTTGAATAAAATGATCAAGGCAAAAAATGCTTTGGCACCATTGAAATACCTCAGACAGATATTCTTTGGAAAATTTGACATGACCTGCCATACCTCAAGAAGAATCAACTCAAAAGAACTTTGGCATAAGTTGAGAAAGGAGATCACATTAATCCCTGCATTGGAGGATACAAACCCTGGCGCCAGCTTCGGTCATATTATGGGAGGATACGACGCAGGATATTACGGTTACCTCTGGAGTGAAGTCTTTGCCCAAGACATGTACACCCGATTTGAACAGGAAGGGCCTACATCACGCCAAGCAGGCATGGATTACAGGAAATATATTTTGGAACCTGGAAATGATATTGAGGAAGAAGAGCTTTTACGAACCTTCCTTGGAAGGGAACCAAACAACAAGGCTTTCCTGAAATCAATCGGGCTCAATGTATAATCTATTCCATAAATTTCTCAAATCCCAGCTCATAATAGATTGCAGTAACTGTATTTGTGATATCATCTATAACCCCCTTGAAATTTGAAACCTTATCTCCAATTTCTGAATGTATCCTGTCAACAAAAACCATTAATTTTTGCTTGAGCAAATGAGTGGGGAATTGAACCAACGCAATCACGGAAATCTTCTCTGCGTTCTCAACCATTATTGTCCCATGTTCATTCTGAATTTGTTCTAAATTTCCATTTGCCAATTCCTGTATGACCAACTGAATTCCCGTCAAGGCAGGGGCATATAATGCCGTGGGAGATGTAGACGAAAAATTTTTTGAGAATTTGGAGAAAAACTCTGTGCCATCATCACTTGAAACAATTATCCACCTGATTGAATTCTTGTGCACAATATCTTCAATCAAATTGAATACATTCAACAACCTCCCATTTAATTTTTTCTCGTTTTGCAAATCTTTTGTCTTACGAGTTACAATCTCCCCTAACTTCCCGAAGTCATAAAACGGCTTGAAAGTGATGTCATCACTTTGTTTGGTGGCAATCATTGCAATCAACTTTTCCAATTGGGAAATGGTTGACTTGTTGTTCAGGGAAGGGAGAAAATCATAGGAAAGCAATAGAATTCTCGCAGCAGATACAATGAAAGATGTAATCAGATTATGCTTTTCCTTCTCAGTCAATGAGATTACATTTTTGTTGTAATGTTCCCATGCACTCACCAAATCTGAATAGTCATCCTGATATCTATTGGTTTCCCATGGGTTTATCCCCGTTGTTTTTTTCACGCTGACCAAGAACAGGTTGTAGAGGGTTTCTTCTCCTATCTCATCAATCTCCAACGATCTTATGAGCCTATTGAGTCCTTCAACTATTGTCTTGAATATGCCGCTTGTATATGAAAAGCCCCTTAACTGTTCAGTTACATATTTCCTCAAATACCTGAAGGTCAATGCCTGTTTTTTATTGTTTTTGAAGCGCAAGTAAACGTAGTTCCCAATCCCTGCCCAAATCATGTAATTCTCATTATAACCCTTTTCCCTGATGGCTTGATTCAACAATTTGGCAATTTTCCTTGCATGCAATCCCTTTCTCAACTTGGGTCTAACCTTATAGAGAATTGAAATTGTATCAAATGGACTTATTCCAGTATGTATCAAATCCTCGATGATTTTTTCAGTGTTGAATGGTGCCTTTTTTGGAGGGTCTCCCACCTGAATGAACTTGTACCTGTTGTCAAAATCATTTTTTAAGAGCTGAATGATATGTTCCCCATTATGCACAGTTGGTCTATCAAAAATTAGCATTAAACATTCTCGTTTTCTTATCGTTGCAAATCTAGATTTTCCAACAGGAATTGCACTTTGTAATCAAAAACAGCTTCCCCTTGTATAAGTTTTATTACTACGTATTTCACCCAACAGATTGTGAATAATGACATTAACAGTATATCTCAACGACTCCAACAGATCAGAGACTCTGTAAAGAAAGTTATTGTAGGACAGGAAGATGTAGTTGAAGGAGTCTTGTTGAGTATCTTAAGTGATGGTCATGTTTTACTTGAAGGGGCTCCCGGTCTTGCCAAAACTCTTTTGGTTCGGGCATTCTCAAAGGCTACCAGTTGTGAATTCAAAAGAATTCAATTCACTCCCGACCTTATGCCTACTGACATAACTGGTGTCAATATTTATCAACCAGGAGATGGTTCTTTCAAATTTCAAGAAGGTCCCGTTTTTACTAACCTGTTATTGGCTGACGAAATCAACAGGGCACCCCCGAAAACACAGGCCGCAATGCTTGAGGCCATGCAGGAAAGGCAAGTCTCCGCTGAAAACCAAATATATCAGCTTCCAAAACCATTCATCGTACTTGCAACACAGAACCCAATTGAACAAGAAGGAACATATCCATTGCCTGAAGCTCAAGTTGACAGGTTCATGTTCAAGATAATTGTTGACTATCCAAATGAGGACGAGGAATTTGAAATCGTCAAAAGGTATACAGCAGGTCATGACGCCTATGACGAATTGGAAAACATTTCTCCAGTCGTTGGTCCTGAGGACATCATCAATTTCCAAAGATTTGTCCGTGAAAAAATCAGAATCTCTGATGACATCATGAAATACATTGTGAGAATAATTAAACTGACAAGGGAAAGTGAAGAGGTTATGATTGGTGCATCGCCTCGTGCTTCCCTTTGGCTTGCAATTGCAGGAAAAGCCCATGCACTCTTTGACGGAAGGGACTATGTGAATCCAGGAGATATCCAAAGAGTCGCAAGGGGAATCCTAAGACATAGGGTAATTATCTCTCCTGAATGGGAATTCGAAGGAATCACTTCCGATACGATTATTGACCGTATCCTTCGAAATGTCGAAGTTCCAAGGGTTTGAGGTGTAGCTCTTGAAAAAATTGTTGGTTCTTGTCTTGGGTTTGGTCGTCTTTTTGAGCAATGTACCGCTTTCAACTAACGAGAATGTATCTTTAACCGCTGCACAGTTTGATCCAGGGATACAGGATTTTTGTTTGAAGCTTTCAGACCCATCAAATGTATGCATTGTTGAAGGTGTACAATATGAGGCACCAGTCGGAAACAATCGCCCAATTGCCACATTTTGGGGATATCTCTATTGGGAATTTATTCCTGACAATACACTTTCCTTTTTTGTAAATACGACAAATCTCATTGAAGAACCAAAAATCTATGACCCTGATTTCCCCAATGATCCCTCAAGAGTTAGTTATTCAATATCCGAAAGGGGAGACTTTATTTCCATAACTCCAAAGGGCAAACATTTTGCTTACTTGATCAAGGCTTATTACGATCCCGATGTAGTGGGTGACACTGGTTTCATTGTTGTATTTCAATCACAGGTTGTTAATTTTCCATTGCCAAGATCCAACGCAGAAGATGCTTGGTACAAAGTGGATTATTCAAATACTATCATTCTCCCAAAAGGTGCAGGGATTATAAGTTATGCACCAACTGAAGATTCAAATGGTCCCGTGGTTTTCGACAAGGTTGGAGAAGATAGATTTGCATTACATTGGGAATACAGGAATAGGGCATTGGATTCTAAGCATGATCCATTGATTACAGAAGTTACATATAGTTACGACAAAATATACTTGCAATTCACAGAGCTTGTCTATAAGAACCAAATTGAGCAACAGCAACAACAGGATGAACAAAACAGGCTAAATCTCCTGAAAAACGCTTTTCGGATTATATCCACTTTGGCAATTGTTGTCTCAATCTTGTCTGTAATTGTTGCCTATCTTCTCGTCAGGAAACGCTATGACCCATTGAAACAAAAGGCAAAAGAATTGCCGAGACGGCAAGCCGTCGATGTAGAACGGGAACAGCAAATGCGGATTGAGGTAAGACGAATGCTGTTGGGAACCATGATCCTCTTTCTAGTTATGGCTCCAAGCTTTATGTATTCAACCTATGCCCAAGTGCAAATCCAAGAAAATATAAAATGGTTCGGTCAATATGAAATCTTCAAGGATAATTCAATCAGGGAAACCGTCAGGCTTGACATCCCGATTCCCCAAAGCACCATGAAGATTTGGGTGAATACATCTGCTGTATGGAACGTTTCCATCACGGATGAAAATGGTGTCCCTATCTCCAATGTCCAAACGTTCCCCGACAGATTTGAAATTTCAAATCCTCCATTGGTCATTCAATACTCTTTCTCTTATTACTTTACACCTTATGAAAATTACGGAATGCTTGTCTATATCGATCGATTTTGGTTGGAGTATATCAACCCCAATGCCCAATCATCAGAAAGCCGATTTCTGTTGGCGGATATTGATTATAATGTGGTTTTGCCTGCTGATGCCATTATTTACAGTGCTTCACCCTCTGACTTGGTTAAGCTGTCAACAGATGCAGACGGAAGAAAAAGAGTAAGATTCGTCGATAAAAATCGGGAGATTGATGCATTCCACGACGCTTGGGAAACACAGGTCACCTATTCTTTTGAGGATGTGCTTGATGCACTTAATGATCTTAATACTCAGTTTACCCAAAGAAGAGTTGAAAACAAGAACATAAACGAAATAATCAAGCAAAACCAAGACCAAATCCTGTTTTTTGCCATATTGGGATTGATCGCCCCCTTGATATCCTTCCTTATTGCATACTGGACTTTCAGAAGACGTGCATTGAAAGAAATTGAAAGACTTCAGCAACAACAGGAAGAACAAATAATGGTTGAAACCGACCAAATCAATGCCTTTTTGGCAACAAGAAATATTGATCCCGAAGAACAAGCGAGAAACGCTCTGTTAGGTTTCTATTATGAACTCGTCTATCGACTGAAGAAAAAACTGAAAAAAGACCCTACAAAAGTGCCTCCTTCATTCTTTGAAAAGGAATTGCATAGATTGAATGCAGATATTTCTGAAATATTTTATCTCCTTGACGAAGGGAAAATGGTTGAACAAATGAATGAACCAGTTACTTTTGACCAGTTCCAGGATTATGCAAACAGGGTATTGGAAGTACTCAAGAACTTATAGGAGAAGGCTGTTATGAACAAAAAATTATTTTCAATAAATCTAGTTATCTTAGCAATTGTTTTTCTTGCCTCCTTGTCACCATCAAATGCCGTTTTAAGCTCAAAGTTCAATTTTGAGATGGATGATTCCGGGTTTTATCAATTCTCGGCAAGAGCTGAAGCCCCAATCCTTTGGAAAGAAGGAGAAAACGCCTTGTTCAATGTGTCAATAACAATTGAAAACCTTCCAAAAGACAATATTTCTGGTATAACAATAGTTGCAATAAATTTCATCCTAAAAACATCTAGGGAAAAAAGATCAAATTTGTTGCCAGAAAGTGATTCCACTTTCATAAACCAAAATTACAAGAACGTTTCAGAAACAATCACTTTTACAAAAGCCTTGAATCCTCCATCTTCTGTAGACCAGTTTATCGTTGTGGTCGAAATACTCGCAATAACAACTGGCAATATAACTCAGGACATCAACAATCCAGGGTCTTATTCATTTATTTTCCCTGATGATGGTGATATACTGGTCGAAAGACCCCAAGCCGCCGCATTAATTAACCTGTATGGTTTTCCCCCAACCTCTTTCATATTGGCTTTCTTAATAATTGCATTTGCAATAGGATTACCAATGCTGATTCCTGGATTTGTAACTGTTGCTTATGTCATTAAAGACTGGTGGATCAAGAGAAAGAAACATGATAGAAATGATACTGGTTCTGATGCTAGTACCGATGATGGAACTGATACAGGTATAGATGCAGGTTCTGGAACAAGTACACATACAGCTCTTGCAACAGGTACAAATGTTGGCATTGATACAGAAACACATGTTGATACTGGCAACAACTCAACTGGTACAGCAGTACTAAATACAGAAAATGATACAGCATCCAAGAAATTACAAGATGGAATGGATTCCGAAACACATTCCAAGAAGGAGGTCACTTAAGTGGTTCAAACAACAATTCAAATTCGAAGAATAACTGATAAGGTGGGTCGGTACTTCCAACGATTCGGATACAGGTCATACACCAAATATTTTGATCGAGGTGCTTTAATAAATGGAAACAAGATACTTGGTCCTGACAGATTCCAATGCAGGGTCGCAGAAACCAGCAGGGGAACTGCCGTCAGCTTTTACACAATAAATTTATGGACCAATTTCCTTCCATTCCTCCCTTTCATCCTCATGCTGATACTTTCTGGTCTAAATAAAATAGATGCAATCAGTAAATTCATTTCTGGAGAAAACTCCTTTCTGGGAGTCAAATGGATTTCTCTGTTTTTGGGAAATTTTAACCTGAACATATTGTCTGTCCTTCTTTTCATTGTCATCCCCGGATTTTTCTCATTTGCCCTCTATTCCATCCAAAACATCAGACTATCAAATTTGAAAAACAGGTTCGCGTTTTTCACAAAAGATGCAATTTGGGAACCAAGGGACATCCCATTACCCCTTATTATGATTAAAGCCGCACAAACCGCATTTACGCATGTATGGTTTTTGGCAATCCTGTTTTTCTCTGTGTTTGCATTGCCTGACAACATAATGGGTGATGTAACTGCAATTTATGGTATTAAGGAAGGGGCTCTTGCTTCCTCTCTCCAATTTGGATTTGCCATCATCGCGGGACTGATTGGTGGATTGATTGCAGGTCAAAAATCCTTGCTCACAAGAAGGGAATTGAGCAGGTATGACTCCAGATTAAGAATTTCTGGTGGTTATTATGAAAGAAAAATCGATCCCATCCTTTATGGAATCCAATCTGCTCTTGTTTCCGGGCTTTTCATCATCCCATTTTTGGCCATGACATTCATCACTACTGGAAATTTCGGGTTTGCTGGCTTTACAATCGCTGGACTCGCGGTAGGCGGTGCTATCAGTGGAACTATTTTCGAAGAAGGGTCCGTTTGGTTCGCTGGCTCCTATATCGCCATCCTGTTTTTCACATCAATTGCCCTTGTATTCAGGACTGGTCAGGAACCCGCCCTTGCTTTCGTTGTTATCCTTATTCTCTTCTTTGCCATCATCCCATTTTTCATCCTATCATCCGTTGTCTTTGATCTTGTTCTCCAAAAATATAAAATTAGAACTGTTGACCATTATTATGATTACTTCCCCTTAAACCCTCTGTGGACATTGATCCAAACACAAAGAAGAATACAGGAAACAATCAGGACATACGAGGAAAGCCTAGCCGAAGAGCATGTAATCACTGAATCAGGTATCCTCCTCATTGACAAGACCCAATTGCTCAAAAAAGGAAAACTTGCAGAAAGAATCGCCAAACACTATTTTGAATTGCTTGCCAAGTATAACTCCATGTTTGACGAGGAAGATCTTGTGATGGTGCCCACATCCATCGAACTTGTCGAGTGGTGGTCCTCAAAGACAGGAATCCGAAACTACAGTAAACAACTGGATTTCCTGAATTTCACTGACAGGTTGATTTGGGATCCAGAATTCAAACCAGAACCCAACGACCTAAAGAAGCATGACGAAATCGGTTTCAACATGATCGTCTCTCTGGAGAGCTAAACATGTCAGAAGAAAGCCTAAATGAATCCCAGCTCCAAGCCATCAAGGAAGCTGAAAAAGTACTGATGGCAAAACAGGTCAAGGATCTGGCTATCATTGCAAAACAAAAGGTGGCAACTTTTCTTGCAGGTACAAGAAAATCAAAATTCAGGGGTGATGGCACTGATTTTGCCGATCTCAGGGAATACATCCCTGGTGACGACTTGAGAAAGGTCGATTGGAAAGCCACCGCAAAATACCAAAACAAACTTGTTGTAAAGGAATATGAACAGGAAAGAAACGCCAATGTCGTTATCCTCCTTGACTCTTCCGCCTCAATGCTCTTAGGCAAAAAAGAACCAAGAATAAAAGCCGCAGTAGAGGCAATCGCAAGCCTGACTCATGCAACAATAATGAACAAGGATTTCATCGGCTTTGGCGCTTTTTCTGACAAGCTTGCCCAATTCATCCCCCCTAAAGGTGGCAAATCCCATGAATATTTCATCTTCCATAAATTGCTTACATTAACCCCCATAGGAGAAACCAATATTGGAGAAGCATTGAAGGAAGTCTCTACAACCTTGAAAAGACAGGCTCTCATCCTTGTAATAACAGACCTGCATGACAAGTTGAATGAAACGTTCAGGGGATTCAGGATTGCCAAGGCATTAAACCATGAAGTGCAATTGCTTCAAATCTCA
Organism: Candidatus Heimdallarchaeota archaeon; assembly: GCA_015523565.1. Classification (GTDB taxonomy): domain Archaea; phylum Asgardarchaeota; class Heimdallarchaeia; order Heimdallarchaeales; family Kariarchaeaceae; genus WAKA01. The sequence continues at coordinate 21,913 of WAKA01000203.1, forward strand.
GACTATGGCGAATTTGTCCTGCCTGACAACATGGGCAATGTCAAGTTCACTAACCCAAAAACCAAGCAACCCGTCACGATAGACCTCTCCGACCCTTTGGCTCGTGGACTGTATGACTTTGCCATCTTCAAAAAAGTCCAAGAGATTGAGGCTTTCAAAAGAAAACTCAGAGGTCTGAAAATCAGGGTCGTCGAAACTCATACAGAAGATATCACCCAACAAGTATTGCTTGCTTATTATTCATCCAAGAGTAAAAGACAATGATTTTCTAGGATTAATTAAAAACTTAAATTCTCAACATCTTTCTTTACACTATGCAATATGTCAGACTAGGAAACACAGGCGTGAAAATCTCAAAAATCATTCTGGGGACAATGCAATTCGGCTGGAGAATTAATGAAGAAGAGTCTTTCAAGGTAATGGACAAGGCAATCGAACTCGGAATAAACTGCTTCGACACTGCCGACATCTATACCAGATGGAGCGAAAACAGCTATGCAGGAAAGACCGAGGAAATCATCGGCAGATGGATGAAGGAAAGAAAGACAAGAGACGACCTTGTCCTTGCAACCAAGCTCAGGGGCCCCATGTCTGACGACATCAATGACAGGGGACTCTCTAGAAGGCATGTCCATCAAGCCATCCACGGAAGCCTTAAAAGACTGCAAACGGATTGGATAGACCTCTACCAAATCCACAGCTTCGACAATGAAACCCCGATTGAGGAAACACTCCATGCACTCAATCTCCTTGTCGAAGAAGGAGACGTCAACTACATCGGCGCATCAAACATATTCCCATGGCAGATGGTCGAGGCATTATGGGTAAGCGACAAATATGGTTATGCCAGATTTGAAACCCTCCAACCTGTCTATAACCTCGCCAGAAGAATGCTTGTCGAACACCAATTCATAAATGTGATCGAAAAATACAAAATCGGCGTGATCCCGTATAGCCCACTGGCTGGAGGATTCCTCACAGGAAAATACAAAAAAGACAAACCACTGCCTGACACCCCAAGAAGCAAAGGAGTTGAATCAAGATACTTTACGGAAAAAAGATGGAAAATACTTGAAACTGTCGAAGAACTTGCATCCAACTATGAGGCAAAACCATCACAAATAGCATTGGCTTGGCTACTCTCAAAACCCCATGTCACAGCTCCAATAATCGGTGCAAATTCCATCGAACAACTAGAGGAAAATCTCGGCGCACTCGATATTTCCCTGAGTAAAGAGGACATTGAAAGACTTGACAAGGTAAGTGACTGGGTCGAGGATTACGAAAGAATTAGGTGACCTATAGCTACATACTTCACAAAAACATTTCAAAACTTGACCCCAGCCTAGAAACTGATAAATGCAAACCCCACCAAAATTATTCATGGTTAACTTAATGAAACCAACCGTCAAACTGAAAGCAAAAAAACCTCAGTTCGCTCTCTATGGTCACATTCTCTCGCTTATCGGATCTCTCGTCCCTGTAGTGTTCGGATTGCTGGCATTGGTCACTTTGAACTTTAACGGATTGATTGGTCTCATCGGCGGCCTGTTCATCCTATTGGTCGAAATCGATACCATCAAACTTGACTTCCTCAAAGATTCTCTTGTCAGGGGAATTGTGTGGATTATCCTCGCAGTTGTATTCGGCATCGGAAATATTCTCACCTCACTCATTATCATTTTTGGAGGGGTCTTCTACATTATCTACCATTTCCAATGATATGGGCTCCTGAATCCGAAAAAAATCTGCATTTGTAAAATCAAATAGATTACCCTTCCCAATGCATTATATCATGTCAATTCTCCACTATATCCTCAAACAACTTTTATACAACATATTTTTCCCTACCACATACGAATGCACTGGAGTTGTTTCTTTCATGGAAAAAACATATCAACTCCAAATTATCAAAAACAATGCATTCTCATGAAGGTGAAGACATGATTGGTGATTATAATGGTGTCACCCTCTCCAAAAGGGATACGGAAGTACTCAGAGAACTCGAAACGCAAGTGGGAAAGATTCCCCAACTTCCTCAAGTCGAACCAGAAACTTTCGGGTTTGCAGTAATGAACCAAAGGGTGACTGCATTGGGACTTTACAATAAGGGTCTGACATCTCTCCCTGATACTATTGGAACTCTAACCAACCTTCAGGAACTGTATTTGCATGAAAATGAGTTGACTTCCCTGCCAGAGTATTTGGGAAACCTCAAGAACCTTAAATGCCTGCATGTGGAAAATAATCGGCTGACCTCTCTTCCCGAAAGTCTTGCGAGCCTTGATAGCCTCCAAGAATTGTATGCAAGAGATAATTATTTGACATCTCTTCCAGAATCTTTAGGGGACCTTCAGAACCTTCAAGTTCTTAACTTAGGGGGAAATGAATTGGCTTCACTTCCTGAAAGTTTAGGGGAACTTCAGAACCTTCAATATCTGTATTTGTACGAAAATGAGTTGACATCTCTTCCCGAAACTTTGGGAAACCTCCAAAACCTTCAAGTACTTAATTTAAGTGGAAATAAGTTAACTTCCCTCCCTGAGAGTATAGGTGAACTCCGGAACCTTCAATACCTCATTGTTACCGGAAACAAGATAACTTCTCTCCCCGAAAATTTATCGGAACTCTACAATCTCCAATGCCTCGATTTAGAATCAACTCAACTGACATCCCTTCCCAATAATATCGGCAATCTCCAAAACCTCCAGACCCTCAATCTAGGATCAAACCGTTTGGTCTTCCTTCCAAACAATCTAGGAAACCTAATCAACCTTCAGGAACTAGATGTCTCTTACAATAGGCTGAAATCCATTCCTAATAGCATGGGTAATCTCCAAAATCTCCAAACTCTAAGATTAAGTGGAAATCAGTTGACCTCATTGACTGAAACAATAGGAAACCTAACAGGTCTTCATGAACTGTATGTGTCTTACAATCCGCTGATGTCTCTTCCCGAAAGTATTGGCAATCTAATAAACCTCCAAGTTCTCATTTTAAAAATGAATCAGTTAATGTCTCTTCCTAGCAGTGTAGGCAATCTCAAAAACCTTCAAAAACTCGATATGTATTATTGCCCGTTGACAACCCTCCCAGAAAGCATTACTCAGTTGTCATTGAGATATCTGGACATTAGGGGCTTCAAGAAATTGAAACTGTCCAAATCTATTAAAAATTGAATAAATAATCTAAAGCAGAACGGTGCAACGGTTTATCAATAATCTCCCTAAACCATTCAACACGATGGGCTTCTGAAATGTGGATATGGGGATCAAACATTTGGGAAGACTGGGATCAGCATATGTCTGACTTACACAGGGGAAGATCTCATGCGATCGTATTCCACTATGGTACAGCAGGTTGAATGTCAATCTAAACCTTTCAGGCTCTGAATGGTCAAGAACTGTAGCATACTCATCCTCCATGATGGATTCCTGTGTGAACTGTGAATCTCCGAGAGTCTTGCTGAGGTAACTGAAAAACTCAAAAGTCATGAGTGCTTTCTAATCTACCATTATTTTTTTCGTATAGTGACAACTATGCGCAAAAATCCCTTGAACCATTTTTGATATTCTGTAAATACTTGAAAGGAAATCGATTTTTCAATATTGATTTTTCAAATATATCAAGCAAATATTATTTTTAAAAAAATAAAATTATTTTAATTATATTAATATATAAGTTGAAGAACATAATCACAATACAAAAATTAAAGATACCATCCGACATTTGAGAAAAATCTGGAAATCCATTGTATAGAGGATATCATTGATTTTAAATAGGATCATGATGAATAGATAATGATGATTGATATTTCCAATGACTTTTTCACTCAATTCATTGAATTTCTCAATAGTCATCCTGAATCCAAGGAAAAACTGATAGAAATGTTTAATCAGGAATTCGTCAAACGTGATGAATTGAGTGAATTACTTCAGGAGATAAAACAATTAAGGATTGAAAGCAATCAGCGATTTGAAGAGTCCAATAAGCGGTTCGATAAGCTTTTGGAGGAATCAAGCAAGCGGTTCGATCAACTTTTGGAAGAATCAAACAAGCGGTTTGAGGAGATAAACAAGCGGTTCGAGGAGTCCAACAAGAGGTTTGAAGCTTTCCAGCAGGAAGTATATCGGCGGTTCGAGGAGATAAACAAACGATTTGAGCAGATTGACAAACGGTTTGAGGAGTCTAACAAAAGGTTCGACGAGCTTCTGAAGGAAACAAACAAACGCTTCGAGGAGATAAACAAACGGTTTGAGGAGTCCAACAAGAGGTTTGAGGCTTTTCAGCAAGAAGTGTATCGGCGGTTCGAGAAGGTTGATCAGCGATTTGAGGAATCCAACAGGAGGTTTGAGGCCCTCCAAAAGGAGATGAATGAGCGGTTTGAGAAGGTTGACAAACGATTTGAGGCAATGCAGGAACAAATAGACAGGCGGTTTGATGCAGTATTTCGAAGATTTGACGAATTAAGCATTGCGTTAGGTCATGATTTTGAGGAATTCAATTCATTATGGCTCCAGGATTTCCTTCGAAATCAAGGATATCCAAAACTGACAATAAAGAAACGTACGTTTGTTGATCCCAATTATGAAGTGTTTTCTGATTCCACAGATGTTGAAGTGGATGTTTATCATGAAGATCCTTTTGTCATTGGGGAAATTACAGCAATCACGAGAAAACTTTCAAAGGTCACAACATTTCTCAGGAAGGTTGAATTCCTGAAAAAACTGAAGGGGAAGGAGCCCATGACATTCTTCATTACATATGGTTTTTTACCAGAAATCAGGAATGAGGCATTAAGGTTGCTTGAGGAAGCGGGAGTAAAGGTTTATGCACTTAGACACAGGAAGATGGAAAGTGATTGATCACTGACTCACTTTATGATCATTTATTTTGAATTGCATACATGGGTTTTTTTTTCTTCATTTTTCAGTTCAAATCATGGGAATTATTGAAATCAGAGGGTTGAATAAGTTTTTTGGGAGTTTTCATGCGCTTAAAGATATTGACCTGACAATAAGGGAGGGGGAAGTTTTTGGCTTGTTGGGATTGAATGGGGCTGGAAAGACAACATTGATACGGATATTGATGGGGCTTTTGAATCCCAGTTCTGGTTCAGTTCGCGTTTTTGGCATTGATCCTTCAACCAATCCCCTTCCAATAAGGAAACGTGCCTCACTATTGCCTCAGGAATGCCAAGCTTATGAGAACCTGACAGCAATGGAAAACATCCTTTATTATGGATTAATGCAGAGTGAGGCTCCCAAGGAAGAATTGATTGAGCGAGCGAACTACCTCATTGATCTTATTGGATTGAAGGGAAGGGAAAATCAGCTTACAAAAAAATTTTCGGGGGGTATGAAAAGGAAAGTGCTTGTTGCACGTTCTGTCGTGGGCAACCCTGATCTTCTTTTCCTTGATGAGCCGACAACAGGCATTGATGTCCTTGGTGCCCGAAAGGTGAGGAATCTCATTCAAAAGCTTAGCAGGAATGAAAAGAAGACAATAATTCTAACAACGCATGACCTGACAGAGATCAATTTGCTATGTGATCGGGTCGGAATCCTTGTGGATGGCGAATTAAAGGCTATCGGCACTCCAGATGAACTTGAGGGGCAATTTCAAGCTGCAAACATAGAGGATATCTTTTCTTCTCTTGTTGAGGGAAGGATTGGAGGTGATGAGGAATGAGACGTCAACTTACAACCTTGATTGTACAGGAACTGAAGCAGGCAATGAGGAACAAAAGCCTTGTTTTCATGTTCATTGTCTTTCCTCTTTTCATGTGGGGACTTCAGGGTGGTGTTCAGTTTTTGGCAGTGTCCAACACATCCTCAGAAGGGGAGACATTTTATGTGATTAACAGGGATCTTGGAAATTCCACAGTAAATCTTGGGGAATTGTTGGTGAAAGAGCTTGATGCAATGACAAGGATCAATGCTTCCATAATTTATGGGTCGGTAATCAATACGACCCTTCAGGTGGATTCATTCTCTCAAGCAGTATCCTTGGTAAAAGAAAAGGGGATTTCCCCATTGCTGTATATTCCTGAAAATTTCACAACGGTTTATGACAACTTTACCGACACGGAATCTTCGGTTGTTCCCGCAGTCACTTTACTGAGTAGACCCGATGACAATGCCCTTTTTGTCAATGATCTTTCAACTGCACTACAGATTGTCTTGTCATCCTCTCCTTTCACCAAAGTTACTTACCACAAGGTGACATCTTTCAAGCTTGAACGAATTGTTTTTGAAGGGGAAGGTGAGGAAAGCTTTTTCCTTTTGGGCCTCATTGCTTTCATTGCGACCTTGATTGCAGTACAGGCACCTGCAAGCTATATTTCTGCTGCATTTTCAGGGGAAAGGGAAAAGCATACATTGGAGGCATTGCTTGCCCTGCCCATGAGAAGGATCGATATTTTATTGGGGAAGGTGATTGCCGCCTTCATTCTTACCCTTGTATTTGCAGTCTCAAATATATTTGGAATGGTTGTTTTCTCGAAATTGGTGAGGGCAGACCTTTCACCCTATCAAATGTTTGTAGTTACATTGGTTTTGGTTATCACCTCATTTGTAGCTACGGGGTTGGGTATTTCTATCACAAGTTTTGCCAAGGACAGTAAGACAGCAAACACGGTCTATCAATTTGTCATGCTGATTCCAACTATTTTTGTTGGCTTTTCTGCTATTTTCGGGACAGTGCCTGATAAACTTACTTGGGTATATCTAATTCCATGGATGCATACCATTGCCGTACTTCAAAAAATATTGTTTCCTCAAATACTTTCCAATTCAACTCTTACAGGGAATATCATTCTTGATATCGTTTTCCATCTTGTGTATCTTTTCCTTTTTGTGATGGTCAGCTTTATTGTCGCAGCAAGGTTATTTGCTAGGGAAAGCATTCTTAAGTCTTGATATTTTAGATTTCTACCATTCTACCTTTTTTTTTAATTAGAAAGGATATTTGTTCTATTTTCATTGACTTCTCAAAAAAATAATTCCTGCATTGTATTGGATTTGAAAAATTTTGGATTTTTGGATCCTAAAGTCATTGTAAACTGTAGAAGATTTGTCAGAAGAACTTTTCCTTGCACCATGGACAGTTGTTGCTTATTGAAAACCAGTTCTCCATATGACTTGAGTGGATTGGGTGGTGACAGGATCTGCATCTTTCAAAATCCTCTTTTTCAGGAGATATGATCCCTCTGCAAATGGAGCAGTATTCAATTGGCTTCAAACAGTTGGGACAGGTGTCCATGCCATATGACTTACTAGGCAACGGGGTTTGGCAATGGGGGCAATAGTCAGATCTAAAACGTCTATATGCTCTTCTAGTGCCCTGACTGACATTGTATGCAAATCTTTGGGTTGCTTGGATCCTTTTCTTGATCCATTCAGGATTTGCAATGAAAATGATTGTTGTGGGTATGATCAATAATATTGTGGAAATCTGAAGCAGTACTGGATCATTGTTTCTCCAATATCCTATGATGGAGATGCCTGCAAATAGGTATCCTATCATGGGGATGTTCTGGGCTATTTGAAGGGCGTTTTCCCTTAGGTAGGCAGAAAGGACTGCAATCTGCCTTCCCAACAGATGGACAATTCCAACGGTGAAGTTCCAAAATCTGGCAAGGTATTGGGGGAGGTGGGTTATCCATTCAACAATTGTCTTGGATATGATTACAATCCAACTCCAAAAGAAGAATGCCCCTGCAAACAATAACTCTCGTATTTCGAACAATGTCATTGCAATTCCGATTGCTATAAAGACAGTCATGACTTGGAAGGCGTTTACAGGGAAGCCAATGCCTGTAATTGCACTTGAAAGGGATTGGTCAAGATCAGTGAACAAGAAAAACAGGATTATGATGATGTCAATGAATATGAGTACAACAACTGGAGAATGCCTTATTCTCAACCATAGCCTTTCCATTCCTACTGTGAATGCAATCCTGAATTTGTTGATCGCGGAAATTATGTAAGTGTTAAGTTCATATATGGTGGTGACAAACCCCAATACAACAAGCAGAATGCCTCCAATTGCCATTGTCCACTGTAGTGAAATGTTTATGTTCACTTGAGCCACAAGTAGCAGTAATGGAATCGAAAAGATGACAACTCCTAAGTAGACAATGATTGAGCCCAATGCCCAGTACTCTGCACCAAGTCGTTGCAGTCTTTCAATAATGTAGCTAAGCATCAGTATGAGAAATCCCAAGGTCAAAAGCACCAGTCCTGTTGTCTGGCTGTCAAATGTCCCTTGATTTGGGATGAACATGACAATCATTCCAATGATGGCGAGCACTATCCCCCCTTGTCCCAAACGTGTTGTGTTCAAATTCATGGTTTGTTACCTCCGAAATCCACACCTTCTATTTTCAGAGTTTCTCTTCTGGCATAGGTATACCTTGGTATCAGTATCCCAAAAGTCAATATCATCCCACCAACAATGAATCTTTGCAGGTTTGGAAGATCAGGGATGATGCTTTCAAACATTCCTTTCCCAGACAGACCTGAGAATATTAGCAAGAACCCATAGATAATTCCCAAAATCCCCAAGAAAAAGGAAGAAACTAGGACAATGTTTTCAACTATTGCCTCAAGCAAATTGACTATGGCTTTTCCTATTCCTCCAAAATTATGCCAGATGAACCTCAAAATTGCCCTTGGAAATCCAAAGACAAGTGTTCCCCAAAACCTGCTCACAAATCCCAAAATTACAAGGGATGCAATGAAAAGTCCAATTCTCAAATATTTGATTTCTGGTATCCATAAATTGAAAATTGAGACAAACATGAGCCCATATCCTGTGATTTTTCCAACTACTTGCAGGTTTTTCAGCTTTTCATATAGTTGTTTCAACATTTCCATAAAGCCACGTGTTGTACTTTCAAAACCAAAAATCAAAGATAGAAACCCCGAAAGGAAAAACAAATACCTCGGAACGTTTTTGTAACCAATAAGGGTCAAAACAATGAAGAAAAAGAATCCTGCAATCCCCAATGTGCCTCTCAGTACCTTCAAATTGGAAAGCCTCCTGAAAATGACTCCTCCAACTATCCTCATGACATGCATAAATCTTACTAAAGAAAGGAAAAACCTGTCAATAAACCTGAAAATCCTGAAATTATTGAAGGATGAAAGAAACAGTCCTGTCAACACAATATAGGGGATTTTGTAATTTGTTGGTATCCTTTTGACATTAATCAGCATGACAATCCCCACAAAAAATAAATGCAGATAATATTTGGACGAAACTCTCCAAAGCCATTTGGATGCGTACCAAAGTTTTCTATATGCAACAAACTTATTGTAGGAAGATAACAGAAGGATACCTGCAATCCAAGTCGGTTTCTGATATTGCAAAGGCACGAATGGTGATGCCATGACAGTTGCAAATCCAAGAACGACTGCAAATCTACTTGGGTCTTCCATGAAAAACATTATGGACTTCATTATCGATTCTTTTATCTTTGTAATGAATGTGATATATCTCTTGAAATTATTTGAAATATAGATAATCATTGTTTTACTTACGAAAACTATGTCTCTGAAGAGAGCCAATATGACAAATATGCCTCCAAGCAATGTAAAATTGATAGGTGAATTGTTGAAATAACCCAATTGGTCAAAAACAATGAAACCAATCCCTGTAAAAAACAAAATGAATTCCGCAAATCTAAGGGGATCATTAACTAGTATCAATTTAAGCCTATAAACTGCACTTTTAATTGTCTGGATCAAAAGGATTGGAAGCACTTTTGCGAATGAAATTATTGTCCTGAAAAGAAATTCAAAAAGCTTGTCGATAAGAAATATCCTTGCAATAATTGACCCTATTGCCAATCCGAATGAATATGGGGCGAGGTTCCACTCTGGAATGAAACTTGAGACTACAAGAAGACCTGATGCAATGAAAATTGCTATTTTCAAGAATGAATTACCCAACTGCGATTTTGTAAACAATGCAACACTGACAAAAATGAATGTCAACACGGATAATATCTGAAGCATTAGAATATCCGCTTTCTTGCCTATCATCACAAAAAATAGCAAGCCAATAGCCCCCAAAAAGGCTGTGTTTGTGAAAACCAAAAAAATATTCTTTGCAAGGATTAAACCAGTTTCATTTGCCCCAGTTTCTTTTTTCATTCAAGTTATTTTACTATTGATGACTTAAAAAGAACATTACACCTTTTGGTACAACCTTGTAGATTGAATGGAAAAAAATATCCCTTCAAACAAATCTGTCAAATCAAATGAAATTATTATGAATTTGAATAATTATACACATAAAATTTTTCAACATGACTTTCCTATTTTAAATGGGTATGCCTGTTGATTTTGCAATAATGCTTGGGTTTGCCGCAACCCAATTTACTGGGAAAGCCATTTCATATCTCATTCATGCTGGAATAAACAAGGCAGAAGATGAAATTGAGGATATGGCCATCAAATCAATCAGCAAGATGGTTCAAAAGGCACTTGGAAAAAGATTTGAAAAGACAGAAATGGACAAGCAACAAATTGAAATGCTAATCAGGGAACAAGTTGAAAAACTCATTGATGAAATCATTGATGAAAAAAGTTCAAAGTCAAAATTAAAGACAGATTTCATAAAACAGACGAACTTTTCTGAGAAGATAGATGAAATCCTGAATATGGGGGAGGATCAATTCAAGAAATATCTTTCACGTTTTGATCAACTTGGAGATAGCAAAAATTTTCCAGAACCCACATATAAAACTAAATGGAATGCCATTCAGAAATACCTATTGAGAAAAAACGTTCTGAAAGAGAATGCAAAGACCCTTGGTGTCAAAGAATTTAACATAGATGGTGTTCCGTTTCTTCCCTTGACCCCTTTGGACCTTGACGAGGAAAAAATATTGGAAATGATAACTCAATTGCATAAGGGCAGACAAACCACAAATATCCCACTCAAAGATATTGCTAACCTTTCTGGAATGGAATTCAACAAGGTTTACAACTTAACGACCAAGCTTTTGAAAGATGGGTACATAGAGGGAAAGATACTTACTTCAGAAACCCAAATGTTAAGAAATGACCAATTGGAATTGTCTGGTGATTGGAATAAGCTGGAAGAGTACAAGGAAGACATTATATACATTAATTCACTTATAAAGGTTCATAAATATGAAGAAGTTCTGCAGGCTTTGTCAACAATAAATTTGAAATATAGGGTCAAGAAAGACAATGAAGTCAAAAAAATCGTGGAACGGCTACTGGCTGTTGAAACAATGCATAAAATTGAATTGCAGATTGTTGAACTAGTAGAAAATAACGCCTCACCAAAATTTGTTTTGGAAAAAATAGATGAAATTCTCACCCTACCTTTGCCAGTTCATATGATAAAAGAATTTGAGTTATTGAAAGAATATTATTGCCTTAAAAAAGAGGCAATTGATTATCTATTACAAAAAAACTATGAAATGGCTACTGCTAAAATAAAATCCCTTATTCCGAAAATTCCTCAACAATATGAGGATTTTGAAAAGGCATGGTCCAAAAATTTCATTGAAACTGTGTCATATCGAATTAAAAGCAACAAGGAATTGCAAATCAAGTATAATGTAATGAAGAATGCCCTACTTGAGCAAATTGAATTGAGAAACCTTCAACCTTCAAAACAATTGTTTGATAGGGTAAAGGTTCTTTCAAAGAGAGTTGGGAAAGATTCCGATATACTGGAATTACAAAATAAATTCAATGAAGCATTTGGGCTTGTTGAATTTAGAGGTACACAAATTCCAAACCACGAGAAGGAGGCAATTGAAAATATTGAAAGACAGGTCAATGGAACCTTCAAATTGTTAAGACAAGTCAGGTGGAATGATTTTGGCATTGTAATCCGCAACAATAGTGTGGTTCAAATCGGTTTTTATTCAAGGCATTTGAAATCCTTGCCCAACGACCTGTCCAAATTGTCTTCCCTTAAATTATTGAATCTGACTCAAACATATCTGAAAGCTTTTCCAGACTGGATTGCAAATCTTCAGGACATTTCAACCCTGATGCTACGTTTCTGTTCATTCAATAAGTTTCCAATAATAATTACAAAATTGAAAAACCTCCGAAGAATTGATCTGTCTTACAATCAAATTGACTCCATTCCAGATGAGATTTCTGCATTGGAAAACCTTGTTGAGATAAGAGTAAATCACAATCGAATCAAAAAGCTTCCTGAAGTCCTTTTGGAAATGAAAAACCTGAAAGTGGTCTATTGCCTTGAAAATAAACTGGACAATGGAAGTATGAAGATATTGGATACATTGCGTGAAAGAGGGGTCAGGATTTCTTGACCATGGCGGTGAATCCGTAAGATTAAATTTGATACTCTTTTTTGTTCATGACTTGCCTGACAGTTAACAATCCGTTTTCAGGATCAAATATTATTGTCCGCCCATAGTTTTCCCCCACATCTTGAGCGACAATTCTTATCCCAAGGTTTTTTAAGACATTGACAACAGAATCTATATTTCTTCTGCCAATATCCAAGGAATCTGTAGAAACGTTGGTTTCAAACATTTTTGCACCGCCTGCAATCTTGGCAACAATGTTCTCTCTTTTTGCCCCCATGGCTTCCATTCTTCTAACTGCCTCTGGTATTGCAGTCGTCGCGAATTTGCCTGGGTTGGCTTTTCCATCATTGTTCATTTCTGTAGGGAGAAGAACATGTGCAAGTGCGGCGATTCGGGTTGTTCTATCGTAAAGAACCACTCCGACACAACTTCCCAATGCAAGAGCCTGTAACTTTGAGGGAGGTTTGCCAATCTGAATTTCTCCAATTTTCGCCGTAAGTACCTCTGTCATGAATACATTTCCTCCCAATTTTCTCCATAAATGGTTGTCATCAACGCATTCATTGCCCGTGTGTCTGGAAGAAGGAGAATGTCTCCTTTGATTTTTTCACCGTCCGTAAAAATGTCAACTTCCACAAGCAAAAACCTTTCCACATTTTCAGGATCTGCCGAAATCAATTCATCAGTCAACGCCCCAACCATGTCTATTGCAAGGCTTGGGGCGTGTGGAAACCATCTTGTCTCGGTGAAACTGTTGATGGCTGTTATTGTATGTATCAAAAGAATATTTCCTGTTTCCTTGATGAGTGATATGGAAACCTCATCAAGATTTTCCAAACTTTCAGGAATGGGTGACGCAATTAAGGTTTTCAACAATTGCTTTACCGATGAGAAATCAAATATCAACAATAAGTTCAATAAGCCCTTGTCTTCTTCTGATGTTTCCTGTAGTATTCCTGCGACCACTTCTTCTGGAGATGCGGCCAAATGTTCACTGACTTCCTCAACCTTTACAAACCTTACTCTGGGGATGCTCATGTCCACTTTCCTGTTCAAAAGCTGAGAAAGTGCCGTGGCTGCATGACCTACTCCGATATTGCTTAATTCTTGCAGGGCTTCTATCTTTGGGTCGTAGTCTTGAAAGAAGCTGTCATCAGGAATCTTTAAACCCATCTGCATTTACTATGATTAATTCCTGATAAAAACTAACTGTTATGGAAGGGAGTAATGTAAATATTTGCACTTTTTTTTGGTTCAGAAAAACAATTCATTTTACACTCTTCAATTTACCTTGGGAAAATCAATTCCTTTCACCATAGTAAAAGCCAAGATATATAGAGGCAAGATTGATCCAAAAGTCCAAGAATTTGAATGTGTCTTGATAGATCGTGAAATAGATTGTGATTGAAACAATGGTTATGGCTAATATGGCATTCATATGCTCAATTAGACTTGTCTTGTGCAGATGCTCTTCCTTAACCCCCCTTTTCCTTCGAAATGCCACCTTCACCTTATTGAACATCTGTCCGATTAAATAACCTACAATGATGGTTGCAATCTCGACATAATAGTCTGGAATTGGCTTTCCATTGATAATCAAATAAACTCCAAATGCTGAATACATTAAAATCAGCAATGTCCTTATTGTTCCTGCAGGCAAACCCCATGCCCTGTCTGCACGTGCTGTTGGAGACCTTGGGACAATGGTGCCTTTTGACCGCATTCTGCCGCCAAAATAGAATGCCAGCGCAACAAGGACAATGCTTGCAACTTGTTCTGCAAAAGGTTCTTCCCTCAATGTTATGATAAACAAATCTATTGAAAGAAGTATCGTCAAGGTGGATCGTACTGTGCCTTTTGGTAATCCCAAAGGATATGGATACGGAAATCCCATGGATACCCATAGAAAAAACTAAGATATTAACTTAACTTACAACATATTTTCCTGGTTTTGAAAAGTCAAAACGGATATTGAATTTCTCTGCATATTTGCAGTTTGATTCCATGCCATTTGCCCTTCGTCTGGTAAACAGCCATTCTTCAAAGTTTTTCCAATCATAGATTTGTGCATAGTATTCTGTTGCCTCCTTTACCCTCTCAATTGTTTCACTTACATCAATATATTTGATAGGAAGGTTGATAATGGATTCGTAATAGCTAAGAAAAACAACAGGCTTCCTATGCGGTTCCATTTTAATGATGTTTTTCACTCTTGCAAATTTAAGCGCCTCAAATGCCAGATATCCTGTATTTTTATGGTCACTGTGTGAATTGAAAAATCCCCATGAAATCACTGCATCTGGTTTTCGTTTTGCATAAAGCTGACCCAATTTGACTCTTTGTTCATTTGAATTTTCAACACCGCCATCAGGAAACCCCAAAATCTCTGTATCGCTTGCTCCAACTATCTTTCCAATCTCTAAAGTGTGTTTTTCCCTCTCCCTCTTGATTTCTTCTGCCGTATAATCTGGAAAGAATGTTGTATTTTCCCCAAAAGTAGTCCAAACCATAATTACTTCATCTCCCCTATCCGCATGATTCGATAAGGTTCCAATTGCCCCCAGCTCATCATCGGGATGGGCAAAAACGGAAACAATGGTTTTCTTCTCACTATCAACCATAGTTTCTCTTGAAAATAACATCAATTAAAAGAAAGGGGTACGGATAAATTTTGGATGATATGCTGAAGGACATAACTATATTGTTCCCCCCAAAAAATTGATCAAAAATAGTGATTAATCCACCATTTGTTGGATTTTTGCACACTTCTAGAAAAAAACGAACGCAATTTGCTGAATTGATAGATAGCATTAAATAATTTTCCACCATAACTAAAGTATGTATAGTCTTCAGGAAGTGCTAAGGTTAGATAAAGAACCTGAAGAAAACCAATTTAATTACTATGCAAACGTAGCCGTGTCTTTTGACTCATTAATCGCACAACAAGGGCATCCCATTCAAATCTCTGATGAAAATGACTGGGCAATTGTTCATTCATTGAGAAACAATTCTATTGGAATTTTAGTGGGAAGTACCACTGTTTTGGTAGACGATCCAAGCCTTTTGGTCAAGACAAAATATGTCAAAAACCCAACCCAACCAGTCAGAATTGTTTTGGATAGAAGAGGTCGACTGTCTGGAAGAGAGAAGGTTTTTAAAAATCAAGAAATGGCAAAAACCATATGGGTCACCTCAAAACGGTTTCGTTTCACAAATCCACCTAACTTTGAAATTCTTAAGGTGCCTGAACAAATCCGCCTTCGGGAACTGTTGCCGAAAATTGAGGAGAAAGTCGAAGAGTTGACTGGAAAGACTGGTTGGATTATGGTTGAAGGTGGCGCTCAAATCATCAAATCTTTTATTGAAAACGATTTAATTGAAAGGCTACGGATTTACAGATCCTCTAAAATTTTGGGATCTGGTCTTCCACTGTTTGCCCGCCCTTTGGCAAAATCCCTTTGCCCAATATCTGTTCAACTATTATCCAACGGAATTGAGGAAATTTATTGTATCGAATAAATGGCATGATCTGCCAAAAATAAGAGAACTCTCAATAAGGGTTTTTAATCCTTTAAAACATTCAAGTTCAGTGAATAGCGGTATTGATGAGAAAGAGCAATTGGATGAAGTTACTCAATATTTATTGACGTTAAAGGAAGATGTGGAGCCTCCTGATGGATTCACAACTAATTACCTTGAAATGTCTGACGGTTGCAGATTAAGGCATCTCCATTACATTCCTGAAAATCCCAAGGCTCAAATAATTCTGATACCGGGATTAAATACCTTGTTGATGTCTTGGTACAAGTTACTGCTTCTCCTAAAGGACAACAGTTTTCAAATTGATTACATTGAAACAAGAGAAAAACGTACCTCCATCTTGGATAAGCCAAAAAAGATCACTTATGAACGATTGCTTCAAGATGTCAAAGAATCCTATGAACTGGTCAAGAATGATGAAATTACCCAGATTGCCATTGGATCCTCCATGGGTGCCAATCTTATATTGTTGTCATTGGCAAGAAAGGAAATGCAACCACAATTTGCGGTACTTATTGGTCCTCTGCTTGATTTCCACATTCCCAAATTTTTCAGGTATGTGACTCCTTTCCTAAATAGGTTCACCTTTATGATAATTAAGCCATTGGCATGGAGATTTGTTCTTCCCCGCTACCTGAACAAGGAGAAGGATCCATTCCAAGCACACAAATATGAATTGGGATTCAAGCTGGGAGATGCAAACAAAATGAAATATGCATTCAAGAGTTGGGCAGGGACTACTTTAAGAAATGACTTGAACAAAATTGACGGAACCAAGACTAAAGTGATCCTTATCGGTGCTGAAGAGGATAAGCTCCATGCCGCAGATGAAACCAAGCAAATTGCGGAAATGGTTCAAAATGGTGAATATATAGATTTGAAAACCAATTACGCCGCACATGACATGCCACTGGTTAAACTACTTTTGGAATTGACAAATAGATAACAAATACATACGTTTATTCGGAAAAATTCTTTTGCAATAGTATCTATAAAGAACTGTTGCCTGTTACTGTATTGATCGCAGATGATTCACCTTTTATGTTGAAACTGCTTGAAAATACAATCAAAACCGACCCCAATTTGAAAATCATAGGCATTGCCAAACGAGGGGTTGAATGTATTACTCAAGTAATAACAAAGAGACCAAGGGTTGTAATACTTGATATCATGCTTCCTGATGAAAGTGGTCTCAATATTGTCTATCAGATTATGCGTGCAAGACCCACCGCTGTTTTGCTGTTTTCTTCCTTGACTGCTGAAAAAGTCAAACAGGACTCTCTTGTCTTCAATTATGGGATTGTCGATTTTATCAGCAAGCCCCCTGCGGATGTCGATGACCCTGTATTGTATTTGAGAAAAGTCCTCCTGCCAAAAGTGCATACTCTTGCCAAACTGACTGTCTCTAAATTTCGTACCATGATCTCAACCACAAATGATGAATTTCTCGGAAGAATGCCGATACATACTGCAAAGGCAGTCAGTATCACCAAACCCAGTGAAAGTAGACTTTCCCTTTCAAAGAAGGCAATAATTATCGGAGCAAGTACAGGCGGTCCTGGTGCACTGTCTGAATTATTTCCAATGCTTCCAGATAATCTTCCCCCCATTATTGTTGTCCAGCACATGCCTGCCGGGTTCATTGAATCATTTGCCAGCAGGCTTGACAGATGTTCCAAAATCAAGGTTGAAGCTGCGTCCAATTTGAAAGAGATCAAACCTGGTCACGCATACATTGCTCAAGGAGGAAAGCATCTGGTTTTAGAAAAATCAGAGAATGGAAAAATTATCTGTAAATTGGAAGAAACTGAAATGGTCAATTTTGTCCGCCCGTCTGTTGATGTGACTTTGATCTCTGCGGTTCCGATATTCAAGGACAAATTGATTGTGGTCATCATGACAGGAATGGGGAAAGACGGTCTACAAGGCGCCAAACTTGCAAAGAAATATGGTGCAAAAGTCATTGCACAAAGTGAAGCAGATTCTGTCATTTTTGGAATGAACAAAGCTGTCATTGATGCTGGTATCGTTGATAAGGTGGCACCCATAAAGGACTTGGCTAAGGTAATTGTTGAATTATCCTAAGAAGAAACAGTCTTTTCAATGGCTTTGACGATTTCCTCATTTCTGAAAGGTTTAATGATGAATTCCCTTGCACCCGACTTAATGGCATCCAAAACAAATGCCTCTTGACCTAAAGCGGTAACCATGACAATTCTAGCATTTGGATCAAACGACATAATCTGTTTGACGGCTTCAATACCGTTTTGCTTAGGCATAACTATATCAAGTGTCATACAATCTGGTCTCTCTTTTGCCCAAATCTCAACTGCGTCAAGTCCTGTTTCACCTTCCGCAACTATTTCATGACCTGCCTCTGTTAAAATCCTTCTCAATACTAATCTCATGAATTTTGCATCATCTACAATTGCTATTCTAGCCATGGTGGTCCCTCAACACAGGAGTTAATCATATTAAGAACATATTTGATACTATTTAATTGTTTTTTAGTGGAAATCATTATGGTGAGTGAATTTTCATGAAAGAATGAAAAAAGACGTCGCATTTTACTCTTCATGGGGAATCAAGCACATTGTTGATCACTTGTGCCAATTGACTCAGTCTAAATGGTTTAGTGACAAAATCCTTTGCTCCTGCACGCAACGCAGGCTGGACAATGTGGGGGCTGGATATTGAAGTGACCATCACAACCTTTGCATCTGGATTGAGTGTTAAAATCCTCTTAAGAACCTGCAACCCATCCATTTTGGGCATGACAACATCAAGTGTCACAAGGTCAATCTCATGCATATGTTCTGCATAGATGTTCACTGCATCAACTCCATTGACTGCCCTGTATACTACATCATGCCCCATCTTGCGCAAGAGTTTCTCTATGACCATTAACATGAACCTTGCGTCATCTACTATCATTATCCTAGCCAATTAATGTGTCACCAACAACTTGTTAACCATTCATATGTTCTTGAATTTTCCGAACAAGTTCATTCTTATTGCTTCTACTACTGACATTTTCTATTCCCATTTCAATTGCTATACGTAGAAGCTCGCTTTTTGTCAAACTGCTCAGATCTAATGGACTTTCTCCAAACTGGTCGTCCATTGCAGGTTCTGGACTTTTTTGTTTTGGTTTTACTGGGCTTGGTTTGGTACCCTTAACCGTGGTGTCCTTCTTGGATTTTGTTTTTGCCGTTTCTTTTTTAGTCGCGGGTTTTTCTTTTTTTACTACCTGCACTCCTTTGTCATCCACTATGACATCCTCATCATCGGCAAGGTCATCCAATGAAAAATCAGAACCAAATTTATCCTGTGAGGAAATTTTTTCGATCTGTTCATTGGTCACAGTAATTTCATCTGTCGCCCCACTTTCTATTTCCTTGGAGAAGACTTGCTCACGCACCGCCGCAAGTTTTTCGAGTTCTGACACCTCATATTCTGACAATATGACTTGCAATGTCAAAATGATCACAATTCCAAGTTCGGTCTGAACCACTCCTTCTATGAATGGTGTTGCAGTCTCCTTTGAAATCAACGCCAATGACTCTTGGATATCACTTTCATCTACGGTTATCACTGCTTCAACATAATCTACAAGAAGACCAACCAATGATTTGCCGACATTTACCATCAGCACATAATTTCTTTCATCATCATCATAGTTTCTCTTCGGCTTCCTGCTTTCCTCTATCAGTAACCTCCTTTTCAAGTCAATGGTGGATATGATTTGACCTCGAAAGTTGATGACGCCTGCAATATAATCTGGTGCTTGGGGTATCGGTGTGATAGTTTCAGGAACAAAGACCTCTTGGACATTATGCACATCAAATGCAAAATATTCATCATTTAACAGGAATGTGACCAATTTTTTCTGCTTAACTGTCTGTGCAGTGCTCATAGATAACCTCATTCCTCCTTTGAAATTATAATAAAAAAGTCATTCCCATTCAGGTTGGAAGAAGCATAGAAACTTCTTTGTGAATATATCACCTGTCTACTCTTGTTCTTTCAATCCACAGAAATTTTAATCAGTAGTTCATTAGCATTGACTTGACTGTTTTCCTTGCAATGAATGGATTCAACTTTTCCCTCTACTGGTGCAACTATCTCATTTTCCATTTTCATGGCTGAAAGAAGTAACAGGTGATCTCCTTTTTTCACTTTTTGGGATGGTTTTACAAGGATTTTTGTGACGACTCCTGCCATTGGGGCTGTCACATCACCAGTCATTTCCATTTCATCAACGTCTGAAAGGGCATCCATGACTTTCACATCAAATGAATACCCTTGAATATGGACCCTGAAATCTTTTTCAGAAAGTTTTATGACATCCTCAACAAAATATCTTTCATTGTCCAAAACAATCCATAGACCTTCCTCATCTTCTTCAAATTTAAAATTCTGGTTCTCGATCCTTGCATCGTCTTTTTCAACATCGACTTCCACTTCAATGCCATTAATCTCTGTCTTTATCTTTTTCATTTTACCACCTCATATAGCCCCAATAGGATTTCTTCCAAAACATGTTTTCATCAACAGTCTTGCCGTTTGTCGATGGCATCGCTGTTTGTGTCGCTTGCTTGTATGCTGCAACTGCTCTGGCAATTAACTCAAGCGATCTGTCCGGTTTGAATTTTTCCATGTGGTTTTCCAAAAATTTGGTGTCATATTTTAGTGTGCGAAATTCCTCACTGTCAATTATTTGTTTCAAGTATGGAACTGTTGTATGTATCCCTGTCAGCTTATATGATGCCAAAGCAATGGAAAGTTTGGTTCTTGCCATTTCTCGGGATCGACCATAACTGATCAATTTTCCAATCATGGAATCATAAAAATTCGGAATGTCTGAATTGGGTTCCGCATGACTGTCAACTCTGAGCCCAACTCCACGTGGATGGATTATCTTCGATATTTTTCCTGGACTTGGTCTAAAACCATTGTACGGGTCTTCTGCATAAATTCTTGCCTCAATTGCATGACCTTTGAATTTGATATCCTTTTGTTCAATTTCCAGTTCTTCTCCACTTGCAACCTGTAGTTGTCTGTAAATGAGATCCTCAGAGGTGATGAATTCCGTGACTGGATGTTCAACTTGTATTCGAGTATTCACCTCCATGAAATAATGATTTCCGTCCTTATCCAACAAGAATTCTGCTGTGCCTGCATTCTGGTAACGTACTGTCTCCCCCAAAGAGACTGCGGATTCATGGATTTCTTTGGCTTTCTCTCTTGAAATGGAAGGGGCTGGCGCTTCCTCAATCAATTTTTGGTTCTTTCTTTGCATGCTGCAATCTCTTTCACCAAAGTGAAGCACCCCCTTTTCAGTTCCTAACAACTGAACTTCAATATGCTTTGCTGAAACAAGGTATTTCTCAACAAATATTTCTGGATTGCCGAAAGCGCTTTTTGCTTCTTGCATAGCCAATGTTGCCATGTCCATGAAATCCTCTTCTCTATTCACAAGTCTTATTCCCCTTCCGCCCCCTCCTGCTGATGCTTTGATAAGAACTGGAAACCCGATGTTCTTTGCTATTTCGAAAAGCTCATCAACTTCTCTTGGCTCAAGGCTCCCTGGCAATAATGGAACTCCCGCCTTTTTTGCAGCTTCCCTTGCAGATACTTTTTCACCAAGAACCTGCATGTTTTCACTTGTTGGACCAATAAAATCAATCCCCACTTTGTCTACTGCCTTTCTGAATTCAATGTTTTCTGAAAGGAAACCATATCCCGGATGGATTGCCTCCACTCCCAATTCTTTTGCTATTGGAAGAAAGTGGTTATAGTTGAGATATGATTCATTGGGCAAATTACCAGGGAGTTCAATAACTTTGTCTGCCAATTTTACGGGCAGTGTCCTTCGGTCAACAGGACTGGAAAGAATGACACTTTCTATTCCAAGGGATTTCAACGTCAACATAATTCTTAAGGCAATTTCTCCCCTGTTCGCAACAAGAACCGAATTATACACAATCAACAATTCACATGGAATTCAAAAGCATTATCTTTAAACCTTGTTTCTTTTTCTACGTACACGCCTGTGGCTTGATTTTGCCAGCCTTCGAGATTGGGCAAAAACCTTGTTCTTGTGCCTTTCACTTGCAGCAAGTCTCTTCCCTTGCCTTGAAAAAGGGTCATATTTCTGGTAGCTGTCGTTGAACCATCCTTTGTTGATGGACTTGCTTTTCTTTCTTTGTTCTATCTGTTTGATTCGCTTCTCTTCCAATTGAATTTCCCTTTTTGTCTTTCTCAACATTTCTGGTAATTTTTGTATCACCTGTATCTTGCTATGTGTTGCCTTTTCTATTTTTCTGACAAGATGCAATTCTTCAGGTGAAACAAGATTGATTGCAATTCCTGTTGTACCTGCACGGGCTGTTCTTCCAACTCTATGCACGTATTCATCAACGTTCCTTGGAATGTCAAAATTAATCACATGGCTTAATTCAGGAATGTCTATCCCTCTGGATCCCACTTCTGTTGTCACTAAAACATTGACCTCCCCAAGCCTCAAGTTTTCCAAGGCTGTCAGTCTTTGCTTTTTGGTTAAGCCTCCATGTAGTTCTTCAACATCCAAGCCTTCTTTCAATAACATTTTCGTCAAGGCCCTTGCACCATCCTTGGAATGAATGAATATCATTGCCGCGGTGATTTCATCTTTCTTTTTCCTTAGGAAGTCTATGAGGAATGTTTTCTTTTCCTCTTTTAGCATTTCATATGAATATTGCCTGAGACCTTTTGGCAAGCCTAACCTCCTGACCTCTACCAATGTTGGTCTTCCTATAATGTAATTGGCAATCTTCTCAACCTCTGCTGGAAGTGTAGCGCTGAACATGTGTATCTTTGGATGTTCCTCTTCCTTGACGCTTTTTATTATGTCCAAGATATTGTCCATAAATCCTAAGTCAAGAAGCATGTCACACTCATCCAAGACTATCCATTTCAAGTATGAAATATTGATCTTACCTTCTGATTTTGCCTCCAATAATTTCCCAGGTGTTGCTATTATCAGATCAATCCTGCTTTCCTTCAATCGAGACGGACGAAATGGAAGGCGACCTGATATGTTTACTGTTGCCAAGTCTACAGGTTTGCCGAGAACACGTGCGACATTGTAAATCTGGTCAGCAAGTTCTGTAGTCGGTGCTAATACCAAGCCTAAAGGGAAGTCATGGTCTACAGGAGTGGAAATGATCCTGTCTATCAACGGAAGTAAATAGGCAAGTGTTTTCCCTGTACCTGACGGTGCCAAGCCAATGACATTTTTGTCTGCCAATATCTTGGGAATGGCCTGTTTTTGAATTTCTGTGGTTTTTGTGAAACCAAGCTCTTCAGTGACCACTTTTTTCAGGTATGGGTTTAGTTTAAGGTTTTGGAATTTCATCTTAACAATGGATTAATTTCAGACTATTTCACTATATAGGTATATTCAGTTTTCAAAAAATTCGTACAATTGTTAATCGTTATGTTTTCCACTAAACCTTATAAAAAGAACATTCAAAGAAGAATTATGGAAATTTTTGAGTTCAAACCTAAAGAAACACGATATTCTACTCCATTGTTGTTTGTTCACGGCATGTGGCATGCCGCATGGTGTTGGGAAGGGTTCATCACTCACTTCACCAAGGCAGGATTCACCTGCTATTCGTTCAATCTTAGAAAACATGGGCATCAAAGAAATCCAAAAGGGATAAGATGGGTCAAAATTTCTGACTATGTTAGAGACCTTGAAAATGTAGTTGACCAATTGGGAACCACCCCTGTCATTATTGGTCATTCCATGGGCGGATTCATTTTGCAAAAGTATCTTGAAAAATCCGAACCCGCGGCTTCAATATTTCTTGCCAGTATCCCTCACACAGGGACTTTCAAGGCAACATTGAGATTTATGGGCAAATATCCATTTGCATTCTTGCGCATGATTTTAACATTCAACATGATTGCAATGATCACTTCTGAAGATCGGTATTCAAGAATGTTTTTGACGGAAGGAACAGATTTATCCAAAAATTTTGAAAAGGTACAAAACGAGGCATTTCGGGCTTATCTAGACACGTTTTTGTTTAATCTTCCTAAAACCAAGAAAATAAGGAAAACTATTACCAATTTTGACAATGTTCTTTTTCTCGCGGCAGAAAAAGACGCATTTTTCACCCCAAAATCACTTCAAAACACTGCAAAGAAATACAATGCTCATTTTCACTTATTTAAAGATCTTGCACACAATATGATGACTGGACCAGGTAGTGAGAAAGTTGCTGAGTTTTGCATCGATTTTCTGTCCTCCAGAATTGAATAGAAATTAAATTCGTAAAATGGTCAATTACACTTGAAATAAGTATTTAAGATCTATTTCTTGATTTTTTTTTATGATTGAAACCACTGAGCTCACAAAAATATACATTGACGCAGGTGGTCAGAAATATGTCGGGGTAGAGAACCTGAACCTTAGAATCGGAAAAGGGGAGATTGTGGGTCTGTTTGGTCCCAATGGGGCTGGGAAGACGACGACTCTAAATCTCCTGTCCACAATCCTTAAGCCAACAAAAGGTGATGCCATTGTAAATGGCTATGATATAATCAAGAACCCATTAAAGGTGAGGGAATGCATAGGAGTTGCAGGTGATACCCCTGGATTTTATGCAAGGCTTTCAGCAAGGGACAATCTCGAATTTTTTGGAAAACTTGCAGGGATTGACAACCTTGAAAGCAAAATAATGGAATTGACAAGTTATCTGAACATTGACAATGTATTGGACAGAAAAGTGGGGACATTCTCAAAAGGAATGACACAGAAACTGCTTTTGGCTAGGGCTTTGTTGAATGATCCCGCACTCCTTATGCTTGACGAACCATGGTCTGGATTGTCTCCACTTGCACAGGTGGAACTTAGGGATTTACTTACTGAAATCACCAAAGAAAGAAACAGAACTGTAATAATCTCTACACATAACCTTGTGCAGGCTGAAAGGATTGTTGACAGATTGCTCATAATCAATCACGGAAGAATCATCAAGGATTCAACTCCTGAATTGCTAAGACGGGAATTCATGCTAAATCCCCTTCTTTTGGTCAAAATAGATCCAAGGGATTTAAGAATTGCAAAAAGAATTATTGACGGGACAAATCATTCAATCAATAGTATTTCAGAACAAGACGGAACAATTGAGATTTCCATCAAGGATTTTGAACAGACTCCAGACCTTGTAAAGGGTCTTGCAATTGAACAGGTAAGAATTCATGAGGTAAGGGAACTGATCCCTTCACTTGAAGAAATCTACATTAAATTGGTTGGAGGCAATAATTAAATGATTAGAACAAGTAAGGCGCTGACTATTTTCTGGAAAGACATGAAGGATTTAATGCAATCGAAATATGTTCTCCTTTCATTTCTTGTAATGCCTTTCATCTTTGGCGTTTTCATTCCCGTAATCTCAATCTTTCCATTTTTGGGATTTGGTGATACCCAATCAAGTTCCACTGGATTTGACTTTCTTCCCCCACTGACAAATGACTGGAATCAACTGACTGAAAACCAGAAAGGACTGATTTTTACCATAGAAACCATGAATTTCATGCTTTTGCTCCTTTCCATCGTATTGCCAACTGTCATTGCTGCCGACAGTTTTGTCGGTGAAAAAGACAGGAGAACAATTGTCACTCTCCTTCTATTGCCAATTACTGATACCGAGATTTATCTTGGAAAGGTCTTGAGCACTATTGTGCCAACAATTATTGCAATTTTCATTGGCTCATTGACTTATTTCTCATTGGTCAGTTATGTAACAGTAAAGGTACTTGGATATTTTTATCTGCTTAATTACAAGTTCTTTCTTTTAGTTATCTTTGTAAGCCCATTGCTTACAATAGCCACTACCAACCTTATGATTTGGGTATCGACAAGAACCTCAACCACTCGTGACGCCCAACAGCTTGGATCAACCCTATCTCTTACTCTTACTCCTCTAATCCTTATCGCAATGCTCTCATTGATTTATAGCCCCGCTTATTTTGCAGTGGTCATTATTTTCCTTGGAATTCTTGACTATCTTCTTATCAAGCTCGGTCTTGGTCTGATGGATAGGGAAAAGCTTTACACGAGTCTTTAGATATAGTTTACAACTATCCCTGTTTTACGCGGTAATTTTTAGTAAGGCTGTTTCCACAATAGAAATGGATCAACTTGGATGAGTACAAAGACATTTTCATAGCAGAATTGGATGAAAACACGAAACTTTTGAGTGATTCCCTACTTAAACTAGAGAGGAGTCCCTCCCAACTGAAACCATTGGAAGATGTTATCAGGGCCGCACACACTGTGAAAGGTATGGCCGCCACTATGGGATTTGAAAACCTTACCAGGTTGACTCACACAGTGGAATCAAAATTAAGGGAAATCCAACAGCAGGGTAAGATCTCCAAAAACTTGGTTGATTCACTCTTCCAAGTCGTGGATCGATTGGAACAATTCAAGGAATTTATGGAAGATGACAAGGATTTATCAAAAATCCAAGTTGATGATTTGATAAGGTTTCTTGAGAAATATGACCTTCAGGCTGACCTAGAACTTGAACAGGAAGGCGCCACAGAACCTCGACTCAAATTGGAAAACAAATTCTCAATAACCGTGAAATTCAAACGCGGTGCCAAACTGTTGGGTGCAAGAGGATTTCAGTTGTTAAGGGCCATTGAGAATGTCGCCCAAGTGATCAAGTCTACTCCTCCTCGAAGCGACTTGGAAGAAGGAAAACTCCTTGGGGATGTAACTTTTGAAATCATTACAAATGAGGACGAGGTTAGCCTCAGGCAGGTTATTTCATCTATTGAGGATATTGATGAAGTTATCATTTCCCGACTTGTTGAAAAAGAAGAGGGTCCAAAAATCAAAGTTACAAGAGGCATCCAGACAGTCCGTGTAAACCTCAACCAATTGGACGAGGTCGTTGACCTTCTTGGAGAACTTGTTCTTAACAGGGGACGCTTAGAATCCATTCTAGGAAACATGATCAATCCAGAAATCGTTGAAAACCTGAATACATTTGACTCATTGATCACCACAATCCAAGACAAATTGATGAGAATGAGAATGGTTCCATTGAACCGTATCTTCGAAACCTATCCAAGAACAGTCAGGGATATTGCGTCCAAAAAGGGACAAGACATTCAAATCTTTCTCCAAGGTTCCCATATTGAATTGGATCGATCTGTCATTGACCAAGTGAATGAGGCATTGTTGCACCTCATCAGAAATGCCGCAACCCATGGGATTGAACCTCCTGATATCCGCAAAAAGCTTGGAAAGCCAGTTGTCGGAACAATTCGCGTTTCTGCTTTCCAAGATAAGGGAGAGGTACAAATCGTGGTCGAGGATGACGGTAGCGGTCTTGATCTGGAAAAAATCAGGAAAAAAGGAATCCAAATGGGGTTGATTGATGAAAAAACAAGATTAACCAGATCACAGGTTGCCGCACTTATCTTCCATCCTGGCTTTAGCACAGCAGACGTTCTTACTGATGCCGCAGGACGAGGGGTTGGCATGGATATCGTGAAAGAAACAATAAATGAGATTTCAGGATCTATTGAAATTAGATCCAAGAGAAATGTGGGCACCCAATTCATCATACGGGTTCCTCAAACACTCGCCATCATTGAAGCATTGATCGTTCAGATCAACAATTACCATTTTGCCCTGCCAATGCTGAACATTGAAAAAATCTTTTCGGAAGATGATCCCTCAATAGAATACCATGAGGACGATGTATTCCTGAAATATGAAAAATTCACAATTCCTGTTATTGACCTTGAAAAGTCACTTATTGTCCCATCCCATATCAAACCCGCATATGACGAAGATCAAAGCATGAAAAAACAAAAGAAAAAGGTAGTCCTTTGGGAAAAGGGCGGCAAGCGGGTTGCTTTCAAGGTCACCAATGTTCTTGAACAGAGGGAAATAGTCACTAAGCAATTTGATGAGGTATTGGCAGAATATCCTGGATTTTCTGGAGCCACAATCTTAAAAGAAGAAGAGGTTGTGCTTATCCTTGACCCTTCAACATTCCATGAACTGACTTTGTACGCATGAACTCGCTTGGCTTTGCATGAACTTACTTGATTGGTAAATTGCCTTCAAATTCAGATCTTAGATAGTCTGGCGTGATATTTGCATAAATTTGCGTCGTATCCAATGATGAGTGACCAAGCAATTGCTGGATTGCACGGATATTGGTCTTGTTCATCACAAGATGGGAAGCAAATGAATGCCTGATCATGTGTGGTGTTGTATGCCTGACACCTGTTTTTTCAGAAATCTGTGAAATGAAATGCTGTATGGTTCTGTTGGCTACTCGCTTTCCCCTGTTGCTCAAAAACAATGCCCGTTTTGCATCTTCCGATATGGAGCCATGACGTTTGATTGTCTTTTCAATTACCCTTTTTCTCTCTCCATCAATATATGCCTTTATTGCCGCCGCCGCCCTCGGTGTAAGCAGAACAAGTCTGTCCTTGCTTCCTTTCCCTCCCCTGATTATGATCTGCCCAGTTGTTTGCTTTTCAACTTCGCCAGTTTCAGTGACAACTTCCTTGTAATTAAATTCAATGTCCTCAAGATTTATGTTCCTGACCTCATTGCATCTCGCCCCTGTGGAATATAAAACCTCCAAAACAGTTTGGTGCATCTGTGATTTTTTCTGTGAGTTAAGCAGTTTTGCCATGTCGTCCTTTGGCAAGAACTTTGGAAGTGACTTTGCCCGTTTTGGATATGATAGGTCTTCAGCAGGGTCTTCATTTATAATCTTGTTGCTTTTTAAGAACTTGAAAAAGCCTTTCAAAGTGCAGACTCTTCTATGTATGCTTGAAGGCTTATTCTCACGATTATTGTGCAGGAATGCAAGAAAACCTCGCAAATGAAATATGCTGACCTGTTTCCAATTTACATTGTTTGTGTTGTCGATATATCCATTCTCCTTTAACCAATTGATCAAAGAAAAGAGATCATGTGAATACCCTTTGATTGTATTTTTTGAAGAACCCTTTTCAATTTCCATATACGCAAGAAAGTTTTTGACCATCAAGTCATTCACTTGGTCTGCAAACGTCATTGACATTATTGCGCTTCTGAATTATATGTATTAAAGGCGTACTGGAAGAATAGTGGAGTATTGTTCAAGTTCCTTTTTGAAATGTTCATTAGAAATGGCGATGTAGGAAAATACTTAATATTATTGAAACCACATTATCCATAATGAAAAAGATTATCGTGTACTTTCTTCTTTTAACCCTTTTAATTACCTTGCCATTTACTGCTTCTGCACAAAAATATTACCTATCAACTCCATCAGGTGCACAAATCAGCAGTGACTTTGATATAACATCGTACCAGAATATTACTTTGGCACAATTTTATGGTAAAATGACTCTTTCCTGGTATGCCCAAAGTGTGCCATTAATAAGATTTACAAATATTTCATTGTTTATACAGCTTTTTGATGATACAGAAAAGAAGTTGATGTCAACTTCATTCAATTCAACCGATACATTGGATTTTGTGGGTGATTATGTAGAAATACAATTTGAAATAGCGTATGATATAAATGAAATATTGAACTCTTCCCAAATTGATAGTGTCATATTGAAATCAGAAATAATTTTCCAAGAAGAAAAAAGCAATGTGGTCATAAACAGTGTTACATCTCCAATCTTTGAAATCGATACTATTTCAATTGATTATTCCATGATTAAGGATTATTACAATCCCAATCCTTCGACCCCTTCAAGCTTTGAACCTGAACCTATCACTTCTACCCCTTCAATAAATTTCCCCTTAATCATAACATATACAATTGCAATTGTTAGTGTAATCATTTTCATTTCATGGGTTATTAACAAAATGAATAAGGATGAAAAAGTCGCAAAGCCAATCAAGTCAGTGGTCATAAAGAAATCAACTTCCAAATTCAAGACATGCCCAACTTGCGGTAAAGTAGTTCATCCTTCAGATTTGTTCTGTATGGATTGCGGAACCAAACTCTAAAATGCTTTATTAATTGCATCATTTTTCAGATAAGGTGGTACATATATCTCCTTTTTGGGAATTTTCTTGATTGCACACCACAAATTAATGACAGTTTTTCCGTCTACCAATACCAAGTCGTTCTTTTCTGCATATTTTTTTGCATCGGAAAGGGATAGCGCCTTAAACGTTTTTGAATCCATCATTTCACACATGACAACGGAAGGTGCTTGTTTTGCCAATTCACAGAGTGCCAATCCTAATTCTGTATGTCCTAAACGGGATTTCATCAATCCAGGTGCTCCACGCAAGATCGGTACGTGCCCTGGCAATCTGAATTTTGATCCAAAAGACTTAATCAGGTCTTCTTTGGAACTACCGAGCATAAAATTTCTTGCCTCATTCCCCAATTCAGAAATGGTCAATGCTCGATCGGTATCGGTAATCCCCGTAAATGCATTGACATGGTTGACATTCACAGAAAATGACGATCGTGCACCATAAGGCAAGCCATGGCTTCTCATTTTCCTTATGACTGGATAGAGGTTTTGGACATTGTCATAAACCGTGGCTATGAACGGCAACTGTAGTTTCTTGCAATGCTCATCACTTAAGGCAGTACAGATTAATCCGCCTGCATCTTCCCGCATCTGTGCCACATTTGCAGGGGTAACCAATTCCGATGGGAACATCATATCGATTTCCCCTTCCCTCTTATCCGAATCAAAAAGCAAAATTGGTTTTCCTTTATCCCAGCTTTCCCTAATTCTCTTTAATGTGTCGAAAATATTATCAGTCTCCTTTCAATGTTGCCTTTCAATTGGTTTTATTTCTATTTTTACATTCTTCCCTGCACTAGAATTTAGATTTTCACGAATTTACGCATTGACAGGTCCCGCATCCTCATGACCTTGACGAATTCCTTGGCCCGCACGTTTTGTCAGCCAAGAGGGATCCAACAGCAGGTAGATTGCATTATAGGCATGTTTTGTTGCCCTATCCTTCATTATGGCTTTTAAATGCCTATCATCTTTCCCTTCATCCTCATGTACAAATACCTCAATGACATGCTTTCTTGTCATCAATTGGCATTGACCGATCATGGTGCTGGCAACCTGTGCCGACATTTTATCATAGGTCTTTGGACCAGGCATCCCCAAGGCTATAACCAAATCACAACCTCTTTCCTCTATCAGCTTTAATGCAGCAACTGGTAGGTCCTTTATTCCAGGTACAGTATATCTTTCGTATGTGATCCTTCCCGTGAATTCCTCAAAAACAGTTATGACATCTTTCGCCATGTCATAACGGGCAAACATTGTGTCTACTATTCCAATCTTAGGCACAACCATCTTTTCACAGGTTTCAATAAGAACTCTCCCATTCATTCAATTCAAGGAAGCTCAAGTTCAATGGATGCGTTCTCTTCAATGCTCTTGCAACAGCTTATCGCCTCTTCCAAAACAGGTGGTTTGACATCATCCCGTTTGTGTTCCTGTATCCATTCAATCAATTCCTTCAATGGCTTGCCACAGCATCTGCCTGTTGGATTGGTGATTTTGCAATCTTTTCCCTTGTTTGCTCCCGTAAAATTTTGAATGTCAATCAAGCTGTCACAACAATGTTTTACAACCATTTCCTCAATGATCTCTTCCTCTAGAACCTGCATGCAATAACAGACGGGCCTGTTCTCTGTGCCAATCTCCATTTTGTGCATCACTGGTGTCCTTAATTCCTCCTGAACAAAGATGTGGGTGTTTTTTTTGCTAAAATAAATCACTGGACATTGTTTATTAGGGCAAAAATAATAATCGTCTTCCTTGACTTTCCTCCAATATTTGGGCATGGCATGGCTTCCAATGGTGATCCTGAACACTCTCTTTCCCTTGTCCCCTGAAATGGGGCAATTTTTGCCATTTAGTTCAATACCTTCCTTCAATTGTTGTAAAACAATTCCTGAAACCGTCTTAAATTCATTCATATCTAAACATCTTCTGAAAGAGATAATAACTTCTCTTTTCAAATAAATTAATTTTTCTCCCCATTTTTTACAAATTCTTAAAATTTATCTTAAGGAATTCTTTTGAATTGTCAAAAATTTGATTGCTCAATTCTTCTAAGCCCATTGAATGAAATTTCCCTATATTTGGCAGTACTGTTTCAAGAACCATTGTGGGAACACCAACCTTTCCTTGGTATTTTACATTTCCATCAGATTCGGTCAATAACCTGTCCAAGGGAACATGCTCCAAAACCTTTTGATGGGCTTTTGAATATTCAACGGCAGGATTGACTGAAAAGTAGCATCCCATCGATACAAATTTTTTTATGAACTCTTCAGATCCAGAATACCAATGAAGAGAAATTAATGCAGGGTCAATACCCGTTTCCCTTATTAATTTCAGAAAATCATCATGAGCATCAACGCAATGTATTGACAAGGGTTTTGACAATTCACCTGCAATAATCAAGATATTCTTCAGAAATTCTCTCTGATAAGGATATCTTTCCACCTTTTGGACAAATCGATAGTCAAGTCCCACTTCACCGATTAAGGTTCCTTCTTCTGCCATTTGCTTGATTTGCTCGTATTCTTCCGTTGTATATTCCCTTTTGACTTTCCACGGATGCACTCCAATTCCTGCAATGATCTGCTTGTATTCTTTGGCAAGCTTCAATGACTTTTCCGATTGTGATATGTTCATCGCCATACCACAAACCCAAATATTCTTTCTTTTCCATTTTTCATTCCATTTTTCGGTTCCTGGAAAAAATGGTGAGCGAGGAACGTGACAATGTATATCTATTATTTTCATTTTGCTATTATAAGGCAAAAAACTTTTCAAAATTTTTTGTGCTAATCATCAATATTTTATAATTCAAAAGTGCATTTAATCGCGAATGCTTAAGAGAAACCATTTGCAGCCAATTTCTGAATTCATCTCTGAAAGGCAGGAATGCAAGGATATTGTCCAAGCCTTGTTTGGTCTAAATCATCTTGAGTTTACAATCTTTTGCTCCCTCAATATGCTGAAAAAAGCAGACATCAATGAAATTATGAAGTATACAAAAAGGAATGAAAGAACCCGTGTGAACAGGGCTTTGCTTAAATTGCTGGAGGAAAACCTATGCACTAGGGCAAAAGAGAAAACCCCTGAAGGGACAACACGTTATTATTACTCTCCCATTCCTATAGAGGTGTTGCAGGAAAGGCTGGAAAAAAAACTCGATAATTGGTATGCACATGCCCTTAATGAAATAAAAAACATGAAAGAACATTTTGAAGCGGAAGTCTCCAAAAAGAATTAGCTTGCAATGGTTTTGAAATGGGTTCCTCTCCAAGGAAAGAAACGTCCCACCTTGTTTCTATATTCACTATACTCTTTAAAGACCTTTAATAATTTCTTTTCCTCAAAATAAGAACCGACAACAAAATAGCCCCCTGCACCCAAAAACCACGAAATTGTTGTTTCATTGGGATCAATAACAATAAATGCAAAAAAGGCAAGTATTGCAGAAGTATAAACGGGATGCCTGCTTATCTTATAGATACCGTCAGTTCTCAATGGATCATCCTCTTCCTTGAGACCAACAAATCCCAACAAATTCCATGCCATGAGACCTAGAATGCCAAAAATCCCAGAGACTGCAAAAAGAGTGACTGCCAAGATTTTCCGCCAAAATTCTATTTGTGACATACTAAACAAGTATGGAGAAAGTGAGGGAACGTTAACAATCACAAAAAGAAAAATCAATGTCGCAACGATATTATAAAAAATACGATATCCCCGCCCTTTCAATGGAAATTTATCCTTTACACCCTCAAACGCCAAAATCGTGTGGGAAAGACCAAAAATCATCCAATAAAAAATATATTTTCCAAGAAGAAAATAATCCATATAAAATAAAACATGGGATGGTTTTAATAGCATTTTGATATCGGAGTGTTGCATTCTTACGAATTTTTATCCTTACAATAATATAACCTTCGAAAAACATATTTTTACACTGTCGTTTCGTTTTTGTACAAAACTGATTCAGCTTCCGAAACTAACCAGCTTCAGAAAGCTTGGCGTGATACTATCGTTGTTATCCTATGGATTTTGAACATGGTTAAGTGGGACACAGAAAAGGATTAGTGTTCATTTCCATTCTTTTTTTCCACAAACTCTATAAGGATGGACAGGACGTTGTCAACTTTGTCATGAAGATTTCCAAGATCATTTCGAAGCTCTTCGGCCTTGTTTTCCAAAGAATCCACCTTGTTTTCCAAAGAATCCACCTTATTTTCCAAAGAATCCACCTTGGTTTCCACTTTGTTTTCCAAAGAATCTACCTTGGTTTCCAAAGAATCCACCTTGGTTTCCACTTTGGTTTCCAAAGAATCCATCTTGGTTTCCAAAGAATCCACCTTGCCTTCGACTGCATTTATGTGTTTTGTCTGATCCTGATTGAGCTCACTAAGTTTTTCGATGTCCTTTGAATGTTGCAGGAGCTGTTCCTGGTACATCGAGGTAAACTCATCCCAAAGTCCAAGCACGGAGCGACCTTCTTTCAGGATTTCATTCGCCAGTAATTCAGGAGGGGTTTCTTCGATCTCTACCTTTGACACAAGTATCCCTAGTACACAATACCCCTTAAACCTTTTAAAACCTTCCTGCATGCTAAATTTTTTTGCAATGGTTGTAATTAAAAGGAAATCAAGCTTTTTTGTGGCAATGTCGCTTTTGGTTTTCCGTATGGCATCAATGAGCCTGTTTCTGTTCTCGTTCAGCTTGGAGATGAACTTGATCTCGATCCTGCATTTTTTGGAATCAGAAGTGACAATCAGATCAACCCTGCCTTTGGTCTCCCAGACTGGATCTGAAAAATCAAAATGACCCAGCAAAAGCCTTGCGGATTCCTGCGAGAGCTTGTTGAGAGAAGGAAACCGGAAGATGACGAATTGTGCCACTGCATCATCATCATCGCAGACTTTTTTTGCAATCAATGACCCCCAGTTGTTCCCATTGAAAAATAACTTTTTTGCAGAAAGGCAGAGAAATGACAACTGAAACTTATGAAATCACCATTTATTCTCAACTTCAAGCCATTATAGGTATAATGAAATACCTTTTACAAAATTCATAATTATGAAAATTAGACCAATTATATTGGTTATTGTGTTGTTCGGACTTAACAGCTTTTTTGCGGATATCATTTACGAGGGTGCAAGATCCATCATGCCCAATTTTTTGAGAACATTTGGTTATACCGTATTTCAAGTGGGCATAATAATAGGCAGTGCTGAACTTGTTGGATATCTGTTTCGCCTTATTTCTGGTTATGTCTCAACCAAATCAAGACGTTATTGGATACTGATGGTTACTGGCTATGTTGGAACTTTAACAGTACCCCTGATGGCATTCACAGACAGCAAGGGTATTATCATAGCTCTGATTTTCATGGAGAGAATTGCCAAGGGAATTCGTTCATCTCCTAAAAATGCGATTGTATCCATATTGGTTCAACCAAATGAAAGGGGAAAAGCTTTTGGTTTCATAGAGGTTTTCGATGAATTTGGGGCTATGTTGGGACCAGTAATCCTGTCATACTCTTTATGGAAAAGCGAAATCTATCAACAAGCCATCAAATTTTTGCTTATACCCTTTGCATTTGTTGTTTTAATGCAAATGTTACTGCCAGTTGTCTTTTACAAAAAATTTTCCCAAAGTCTTGCATCTTCTATGTCAAAAGAAATTATGGAAAATGGTGATGAACTGAATCTCTCATTTTTCGTTTTTGTTGCCATTGTCTCACTCAATTTGATTTTTACGTATCCAATATCCATTAATCTTGTAATAAGTGAACCTTTGCTTTCCATTTGGAGTCTTCCATTGCTTTACCTTGTGGTTCATACATCTGATTTGGTTGCAGCATCAATAATCGGAAACATATACCATAAAAAAACTAATAAGCCATTTTATTTTCTCTTCTTAGTCTCAATTTTTACCTTTGTACCGCTTTTTGTCTCCTCCTCTCTCTCTTCTTTTATTTCTGCATCTGCTTTTGGCATAATACTAGGAATCAACGAATCAGCTGTAAGAGCAAGGGTGTCAGATGAAACCTCCACCAAAAATAGGGGAAAGGCATTCGGAATATTAAATTTTGCAACTGGTATGGCACTTTTCATTTCAAACGGATTGTTTGGTTTGATTGCACAAATGAATAATTTTCAATCAGTTTTTGGGATAGTTTTCATATTCCTGCAAATTCTTCTTCTGTCTGTTTATCGCAAAATCAACTGAAAAATATGCTATTTCCTATAATTCCCCTTTTTTTCATTAAACTTACTTATGTTTCTTTGTTAGAAAGGTTAAAATTATTAAAAACAGATTCAATAACGATGGTATTCGTTACCTCTGAATTGGAAAAAGAGGCAAATGATTTTTCCCAATTGCAGATCCATCCAAAGCATAGAGAATATGTGGAAATGGTTGCGAACGTCATTGAGCAATATCTCGAAATCAACCATTTGGCTCTAATGGGTTTTGCCTGGAAAGCCATCAAGGAATGGCAGATCAAACACAAGATGACAGCATTGGAAGCATCCTATAAAGATAAGGAATTCAGGGATCAGGCCACAAAAGAAATGTTTGATATCACCAAGGGATATCTGAAAAGAGTACTAAGAAACAAGGCTGATGAACCCATAATCGATTTGGCGATCGATAAGGCATATCAATTTTATTTGAACAACATTTCCTGATGCATTTGTTGCATTAGGAAACAATTCTTTTATTTCAAAAACTTCTATAGGGGAATGAATGCCAATTATAGAACTTGCAAAATCTGGTCGTGCCACATGTCGAACCTGTAAGGGGAAAATCGAGAAGGGAACCCCTAGAATTGGGGTTGAAAGTGTCTTCCGAAAAGACGGAAAAGAATATGTTAGCTATAAATGGCACCATTTTGACTGTGCAATGCAAAAAATCCCTGAAACTGTTGCAGAGGCCGACGGAGTGGAAAACCTTTCAGGAGAATACCGTAAACGGTTTGACCAATTGGTTGAATCATTGAACAGATCCGCTTTCGATTTCATCCCCTTTGAGGAATTGAAGGATGAGGCGAATAAAATAAATATATATGGTGCTGTAGGGCGGGTTTTGCCGCCAAAAGAAATGGAAGCCCCAGACGGGTCAATGAAAACTGGAACGATTGTTCAACTCAAATCTGGGGATATTAGCCGAAAGGCAATTCTATGGAATTCCACAGAAAAAATCAATAAGGGGGATGTGATTTATGCCGCCAATGTCTCTGCTCAATACGGAAATGATGGAAATCTGGTGATACATGCTGGCTTGACAGATGATTCTTCTATCAGCATCAATAGTAAACCCCAAATAACCAAGATTGAAAAATTCATCTCTGAGGCTTGGGAAAGACCAAAAAATAAAAGATGTCAATTTACACTTGCTAAGTCCAGCAGGGCAATTTGTCCTGTCTGTGAAGCAAAAATTGAAAAGAATCAAGTGAAAATCATTCAACCAATCTGGATTGAAACAGGAAGTGAAAATACAAAAATTGCTGGTGACAGAAGTTTCCATCCCGAATGCGTTGAAAAATATGAACATGGCAATGAAATTTTGCTTGAGGCAATTACACACCTTTCCATAAAATTTCTCAATGATCATAGAGAATACTTTGACCTGTTGGTAGACAATCTCCAAAGTAATATGGCAAAAACTGTCCTTCTTGACATTCTCTCATTTAAATAAAATTCAAGGGCGCTTATTCTTTCTTTTTGAGATTTTCCAGAATTTCTGTGTCGATCTGTTGAACTTTTGGCTTTGCATTGATTGTCTTGCTGAGACCAGGATCTGCAGAAGCCTCAAGATCTTGGTGAGTCCGATCAAAGTCGGCTTTGGTCGCTTTACCGATACATTCAGAAATGACTTTGTCTCCAATTCTTCTGCTCTTGTACCAGTAATAATAATCTTTCTGTTTTACAACGCCAGATTTGTTTTTCCAAGTTCGGGTGATTTTTCTTACGTAAACCATAGTACCATCAAACTCCATTGTTTGATTCAAGTCCTCTGCGGCCAATGCCACAATAGGCTTGAGTTATTACTACTATCAAAATTCTCCCCTTTAAATGTTACTCTTGAAGAGAAAAACAACATCTCTCTTTTTCGCACTAATTGCACAGTTTGACAAACTCAATTAACTCCTTACAATTTTTAAGCACAACTGAAAATTCAAACTATGTGATGAAAAACGAATGTTTCGTTTTTTTTACAGAAAAATAAATTTGTTTAAAGTATTTCGTCAATTGCTTGATTGATATTCAATATAATAATTTATTACAATTTTATACTTAATATCGCAC
>WAKA01000204.1 GCA_015523565.1 Candidatus Heimdallarchaeota archaeon
AGCATATGTGAATAGGAGAACTTCTACAAGATAATTTTGAGTTTTATTTGTATATTTTTCAATTAAATAATTTATAAAATTATACCCTTGTTCATAAGTTAACATACCCCAGTAAGATTAAATAAATCTTTGATAATTTTTTCATATTCATTGTTACCTATTGAGACATTGTAGTTACATATAATGATGAACACTCAGATCCCTAAAATAGATTCGACGACTTTACAGATCTCTTCATAGTATGAATTGGTTAGGTCGTATTTGACCCCTAGTTCCACCAACTTTTTATGCATAATATTGAGGGCATTGTGGAGGAATTTTGAGGGTCTTGAGGTGAACATCAGGATGAAGAAGTCTTCAGAGGATCTAAATAAGAGAAAAAGGTCACCTATCTCTATAGATTTGATATTTCCCTTAATTTTGATTGATTCCTCAACAATAGTTTTAAAGGAGGTAAATGCTCCAGCGACCAGTAGGTCGGATGTGGTGGAGATGTTGGTCAGATCCTTGTCAAACAGTGGGAGACCAAAATCAGAGATAATAATTAGCCGGTCTATCTTTTGTGGTTGTATTAGATAAGGCTTCCAATGTCGAAGGTACCCTACATAAAAGAAGAAGACACCAAGTGAAATTACCAAGTGTGGTATTATGGAGAAATCAACGAAGCTCCCATCATAAACAATCTGTTTTCCGTCTCCCTTGGTAAATAGGACATAGGGTGTAACCACTGCGATGGGTGAAAGCATGAAGCTGATGAAGGTATAGACCTGGATGAGGGTAATAGAGTTGTGTTGTATATCAGAGGTCACCCTCTTCAACTTTTGTAATGTGCTGAAGACAGAGAAGAAAATGAAGAAGTAGAACAAGGAAGCAAAGATATTCATTATGATAATTGAATGGGGTAGCAGTTGATCAAATGTAATGACGATGGAGGGAATGGAACCAAGAATTGAAATACCTATGGACAAGACAGCAAGCGCTGATGCAATACTACTTTTTACAGGGTTGATCATGTTACTTGAGTAACTTTCAACAAAGTACAATGTCAGGATTCCTGCAAGAATTCCTGCAAATACATTGATCTTCCCCATTGTCAAGCGTTGTGGATTGAAAATGATGAACATCATCTCAATGAAGATGTCAATCCAGTAGAGACAAACGATGAGAAATGCGAGCAGAGAAGTCGTATATCTCTCCTTTTTTAAAGCCCTTACCTTTTGAACGAGAGGCATCAAAAGAGAAAGCAGGACAACAGCCCTCATTCCAACTGCGAGGGCAATAAGCTCGACCGATATCCCATCCATATTATTTTTTTTTGTAATTGAGACATATAAGAGTTATGGGGGGCTATTCAAAAGAAATTAGCTTATGTTTGACTTTGAGCAAAATGATATTCTTCAACCAACTCGCAATAGATGAGGGAGACAAGAATTTCAGGAAATAATATGGATAACAGTGTTTATGTACTGTATGAAAAGTAAATTTAAGATAAATTTCCCATCAGGATATACACCGGACAAAAATTGATAGCTTTCAAAGACAAATGTTGCATTGCCTTCACCCTCTTAGAAAAAGAGCATTGATAAATTTTCGGAATTGAAGTCGGGATAGGGGGTGTTAGGGGAAATGTATTTTTTAGATACATGGAAATGATAAAATAAGAGGGTATGGGAAAGAAATCCGTTAATTCAGTTCGGTTTACAGGGAAATTGGGGTTCATTGTTCCTGAATTGCCAACGCTTGTTATTAAATACACCCCTTTTTGAAAAATATCTTGAAATTCAATAGAGTTGTATTCTCCATTAGGGTCACCCAGATGAAGCGAAGAAAAGCAAAGAAATATTTTTTTAAGAACCTCACCGGACTTCAACAAAAATAATGAGAAGTTTTTTTGATAGCTAACAACCTGCAACACAAATTATTTTCACCAAGAAATCTAGAAAAATTTAAATAGGCAATGATAAAGACCCTATTTATGAAATTTATAAAAATATTCGCAGTTAGCGTCATTCTATCAATCCTTATATTCATTTTTCAGGGTGCAAATGCCATATTCTTTTTACAAGTGACCACTTCTCCTCCGCCACCCATTGACTCAGCACTTCCATCGATGGTTGGAGGTTGTTAGGGACATTTCAAGTGAAACAGTGAACCATTATAAGAATAACAATGTCAATACAGATAAACAGGATAAGCTTTTGAAGAGGACATATATCTCTTTTAAATAAATTCAGTTTTTCACATTGAGCAATCCCACTTAATTAGGAAACTGAATTATGCAATATCTTACCATGTCACTGCTTTCTTGCAACAATCATCAAGTTTCGGTCAGTCCAATATATATTGTTTGTATCAGGAAAAGCCATCTGGATTTTTTTTCTAAACATGGTAATTGCCTTTTCCAATTCCTTTTCACTGTAAAGTGTAAAAGTTGAATAATGATGTTGTCGTGCCTTATATTCCAAACGATCAAGGGTATCCTTTCGTGGATACGTATAAAAATGAATGGTTTGCAGTTCAATGTCAGATGAAAGCAATATTTTTTCAATCTGTCCAAGATTGAAAAGTCTTGTCTCTTTGGAATTAAACATAGGAAAGAAACGCCCCCATATTGTTTGCATATTCTGCAATGGTGTACGTGTATAAAGAAAAGCCCATCCCCCATCACTAAGAACCCGACTTATTTCTTGTATTGTATCTTTCAATCTGAAATGATGGAGGGCATTGAATGAGACCACTGCATCACACGAATTGGAAGGAAAGGGTAATTTTTCAGCAGATGCATTATGGATCGAAAATTGGTGGATACCCTTTTCTGAGAGATATGTTTGTAATTCCTGAAGCATAGAATTGTTCTTGTCCACACAAAAAAGATGAGCAAGATTTGTTGCAAGAACGGAAAAAAGGAGTCTATCATAGCGACCTGCCCCACATCCAAGATCGACAATCTTAATGTTCCTGTAATGGCGAAGATATTCTGAAATTGTAATGACAGGTGCCAAGTCAGTGGTGCGCAAAAGTCGATATTGCCTAGAAATTTTAGAAAAATGTGTTTCGTTCAATTCATCTTGGATTTCTTTGAATGCTTCCGTTGGCATCTAATCATAAATTATGAATGGTTCTTATAGTTTTTGTCTGATGTAACTGTGTTTAGTTTTTGGGTTGATTAGGAAGAAAATGAAATTTATAAAAATGGATTAAATGGAAAAATGGGAGAGATTCCTTCAAAAAAAATCTTCCACAAAAAAATGGGCCCGCCCTGATTTGAACAGGGGACCTTCTCCACGTCAAGGAGACGTCATAACCGAGCTAGACCACGAGCCCAAGTGCATATCGGTTGTAACCGACAATACCAAACTGTAGTCGGATTGATTTAATTTAATCTTTTTCGGTAGGTGTTGCGTTAGACCGCGTTAATTTTTGCTTTATTCAAAAAGTATTGTTGCGTTTCTTGAGAGGATATAGATGAGTTTAAGAATGCAATAATTTCGTTTGGATTTGTGAAACTTTAGGGTATTCCGTCAGATGTATTTGAGGCAAGGTTTCTTTGTGCATTCAAAGGTTTAGTGTCCTTTGTGCATCAAAAGATGAAAAATGAGGTGAGAAAGCATTCGTATTTAAATATCCAGTCACAGAATTTCAAGATAATTATTTTGTAAGAGCTGAAGTCATAAAGAGGGAGATATTGTTTTTTAAACAGGTCACAACCAATTTAAGAAGTGGGATTGGGGAACCCAGTCCCACATGTGATTCGACAGTCAATTCATCAAGAGGTGGACATCCCCATTTCATTTTGGTATTCCAGTTTTTCTAGCTCCACCGCTACATTTTTTGATGTGAAAAAGGTTCCACCCAATCTCATCCCCTCTTTTTGGAATAATTTCGATGTTTTGGGATAAGTATGAAGGATAATGGCAAAGGGGATCAGTCCAGCAAGGAAGGCGACAAATGCGATCAACCCTAAAGAGTCATTCTGTTCAAACCAAGAGGATATGCCAGCAATGTCCCCAATTCCAAAAAATTGCGAAGAAGAGGTAATAAAGGTAAAGAGAATAAACCAGACAATATTAAATATGCGGAATCCCACTAATTTGGTAGTTTGTGGAGGAAGGAGATAAGGATCGTTTACCTTCGTTTTCATTCTTAAGACCAGCCAAAGTATTTGAAATTCCCTGACAGCAGCCATTGCCAAAAACAAATATATTGATAAATAGATCAGCATTGGAACTGATTTTAAATCGAAGTGCAGGAGAATTGGAGTCAACAACAATAAAAGGAGAAAAAAAGCAACGGCAATACCTTCATTAATCTGTAAGCGATACAACTTCATTGACACTACCTCAATATACTTCTTGCCACGTTGTGGGGATGTTGAACAATTGTGAATAAATAAGATGCATATTTGTATTTATTGGATTTGTTGAACCAATAACGACCATTGTCTTCTTCTTTTTCAGGTTCATTATTATCAATCCAAGCCTTGAACATCGGCGTTGGAACTACTTGAATTCCCATTCCGATTTTTAGGTCACCTTTCTTTCGTTGCCCTGCATGCCAGTTAATAACAATAATGAGAGCAGCAATCATTGCCATAAGCAAGGTAGTAGACAAGGCCACACTTATTCCCGCCATGGTAGAAAGTGCATTTACCATGTTTGAAAAATAGACACCAGTTGTAAATAGAGAAATGTCCTTTATAATATTCAAGAACCATGGAGCTAGATTGAACCAAACAATATTTTCCAGATAAGTATATACACATTTTCCCAAAATACAATATTGAGTTGAAAGTGATTCTCTTTTCATTGCAATTTGATACCCACTTTCAGTTTGTGAATAAAGGAATAATGGACTAGCAAGATTATTAAGAAGGGTATTTAATCTGAGGAATAGGTATGGCAAAATACGACGACTATTTGCAATCAATAATGATACAAAATATGCACCAATCAATGCATCAACTTTCTTTTCAAAGGAAAAGACTTTTTTTCCAGTACTCTGAGTAAGTTCCGTAATTTTTGATGATTCACAACCTAATATATAGTGGTTATTGGATTTGGAATTACGAATCATACCTGCCAGTACAGTCCAAGATATT
Organism: Candidatus Heimdallarchaeota archaeon; assembly: GCA_015523565.1. GTDB lineage: Archaea > Asgardarchaeota > Heimdallarchaeia > Heimdallarchaeales > Kariarchaeaceae > WAKA01. Next base: position 5,099 of record WAKA01000204.1, read on the forward strand.
GTCTTACCATAGTACAAGATACCTGAAAATGAGCTATGTCCGACATAGATGATTGGTCCTTTGAAGGATAAAATTCTGTCATAAACGGAAAAGTCCACCACCATTGCTTGAGGGAAGTTTGACCTTAGCTCTGCGATAGCAGCTAGTTCTTCCACGGAATCTCCGAACTGCACCACAAGTGGAGAGACGGCAGTGTTCGAAATGTCAAGGGTATTTGCGAGTATGGGGGCAACTCCAGACATCGTCAAAATACTTATGAAAAACAAACCAAGAATTTGCGTTTTTGAAAGCATATGTCGTGGGGAAAAATTAAAAAAAAAATTTGGTAATGACATGAAAATTAGGAAAAGAATACAAAAACTATCCGAAATTCGAAAGCACAATATATTTGAGAAATGGGAGGCTAATAACATTGGTCCCAATTATTTCATAAATGGAAATTATAATATTTGAGGGCATAGAAAAGCCCACGTTCAGAGAAGGGGAAGTTGAAAGCAATGTGAATTGAATGGTCAAGCGGGTGATTGAAAAGGGTATTGAAGGGTGTATTTTTGTCAGTTAATGATGGTATTGTTTTATAATGGTGTGGTTAAATTGGGATTGTAGATGATATCAGTACGTATAGAGTCAATTTATGCAGTAGGTTTGGCAAAGATTCTGATGGATTCAGGGGAGGATCTACAGATCATTTCAGCAAGTGATGAATTGCAGAATGTATTGGGCTTGGAACCGCGAGTGGACACATTGGATGTGCATATTGGAGATATTTCAGATCGTTTTGGTCTTCAATTGAAAGGATCCCCAGAGCATGTGGATTTAGTTTTGTCTGTTCTTCGTAAGGAGTTGCCAGAAAGTTTAGTTTTTCGTCATGATCTGGAACAGGATGCAGTGTATTTTGCGATAGTTGATAATTATCTTCCCCGAAAACGAATTGGTTTTCTTGATTTGGGAGGAGGTAAAACAGGGGTCATGTTTTCACCGAGATTGAAGATAGGATCCAAGATGATTGTACAGGTCAAAGAATTGCCATTGGAGGAGAACAAGTTCCCAATTTGTTCGGATCAGATAAACTTGGCAGGGGAATATGTAATTTTGGAGAAGGGTGAAGATGGGGAGTTTGTACGAGTAAGTAAGAAGATAGTTGGGGAGATGCGGGACAAGATGCATGAGCTTGGTCATCGCATTCGCCCACCAGGTTTTGGCTTGATACTTCGAACGAGTGCTCCAGAGGCAAGTGAAGAGGAATTGAGGGCTGAGGTTGAATATCTGAAAGGTATTTGGGATCGTGCCTTGGATGCCAAACGTGCAGGAATTCCAAAGAAGATTACTTCAGGGGAGAGTATTGTTACGCTCTATCTTCATTATGGATCAAAGCAACGACTGGATGCCATTCGTTCAAAAGTCCAGAATGTGATGAGGAAGTATCATTCATTTCGATCGTATTCAGTTGCAACAGGATTTGCAGTTGATTATATGCTGAACTTTCTTGATGAGATCGACAGTGAGGAAGCGTCAAGGGTAATGGAAGATATGATTCTTGGTAAAGATTACCGTCATGACCATCCCCTTCGAGCAGAATTCCATAAGATAGATGGTCGCGTATTTGATCCCATTTTGGGAATAATCAAGAGTACAGCAGGAAGATTTGAATTGTATAAGCATTTGGATGAATACCATGCAACAAATGATGACAGCCAATTTGTGGTATATGAAGGTGATTACATTCGCACTTATTTTTCCGAGGGGTCATGGACAATCCATTACCAATATTACTCAGGTGAGGACAACCACTTGATTGGAGACCGTATTCAAGTGGTTACACCCATAGAACTGGCATTTCGAGGCAAAATACGTACAGTTGATTTTGGGATCAATGTTTATCGTGACAATTCTACAGGGGCAATAGATGTAATAACTGAAAGTGATGATGATTTGCTGAGTGAAGGTGTTATCACGTCAGAATTGGATATAAAACTTGGAGAGGTTATTGAAAAAGTCTTGGGCTTATTGCGGGACGCAGAGAGAAAAGACCCCATTTTATTGCGTAACTAATCTTATTGCAACCAATCACACTTGGTCAAAGAAATTCTTGATGTCTTGTTCAGTAAATGTCTGATCTATCCATGGGTAAAGAATTTTCTCCTCTTTTTCATTATGTATCTTAAGGACATTCAGCATTCCCTTTTCTTCATATTCAGTTTCAATGTTTCCATTTTCCAATTTATTTTTGATTTGATTTAGGTATCCCCTTATTTGTGTATGTTCTTGCCTCATGACAAATGTCGGCCCTTGATTTTTTTGTCCTGTTTTTTCTTCGAAAACAGGGAAGAGAATTTCTTCTTCCCAATAGATATGTCGTTCAAGACCTGCCTTAAATTTTTCAAAAAGTTCTTTTGCGGTCTGCATATCTTTTTCTTTTGTTTGTTGAAAGTCAGTAAATATTCCGTCAAGTCGGTCATGATCTGCTTCCATAAAATCCTTGACTGATTGCATGGATTTCATTTGTTTTTAAAACTTAAAAGGATTTAGAAAAACTATATTTTTTAAATTTGGTTCCAGAACATATTCTGGTAATTCGTTCATAGGGAGATATAATTTCCCGAAGGGTATTTGTTGATATGGGATACTTTATTTGATTGGTTGAGAAGAGTGGTATGTATGACAGAGAAATATGTATTCCCCTCAGAGAAATTAGCGGTTGAGGAAGAGTATCTTCCAGCAGAGGGGACATATCTGGAAAACCATGAGATACGGGCGGCAGTTTTTGGGGATCCATTTTTGGATCGAGAGCATTATAAGGCAACGGTTTTTCCGAAAATGGGCAAGGCAAAAGTACCGCATGTTGGAGAGATTGTGGTCGGTGTTGTTCAGGCAGTGCGCAAATATTCTTTGGTGATGGAGATTCATTTTCTTGGTGAGGAAGAAGTTTTTCCACCATATACCGGAGTGCTCCACTTAGCCAATTCATCACGTGATTTTGTCTCAACAATGGAAGAACTGTATGCCAGTGGAGATATTGTTCGAGCACGAGTAGTGGATGCCAAGACGGTTCCTGTGCAATTGGAAACTAAGGCAATCAATTTTGGCGTAATTTATTCACTTTGCGAAAGGTGTGGAACTGTTGCAAACAAGATAGGGAGGGATAAGTTGCAGTGCACACAATGCGATCATTTCCAAAAGCGGAAAACAGCAATTGATTATGGCAAAGGAATCCTAATTGAGTGAGAATGCGCATAGCTACGACTAAATGCAACTTGGTGGTGGATTTTGGATCGAGATTTGGAACGTGCTGTAGAATTGATTGAAAATGGAAAATTAAAGCGGATTGAGGGTTATAATATGGATTTATGGCAAGTGACAGGCTCACATTGGGATTACTTGGTAGCACCACCAAATTTTTGTACTTGTGAACATTTTTTGCTTAGGTGCACAAAAAAACAAGGAGACATATGTTATCATTTGCTTGCGGTCAACATGGCAGAACGTGAAAAAATTCCGGTTATAGAAATGAAACTTGACGAGGTAATTCATCTGCTTTGGAAGACGGCCCCCTAATCACAATGCATAAGAAGTTGAAAGAGAGAAAAAACATGATGAATGAAAATGCTCCTGGCAAAAAAAGGGAGGAGACATCCGACATAGATATCCGTGAAATTGCAGAATACCATAAAAAAGTGAAGGAAGAGTTCCCCAATGGCATCCCAATAGGTATCACTTTGGAAAACTTAAAGGTAAACTATCCCTCGCTTTACAAGGACATGATGGACAATGGGGGGGATGCAGATCCATTTCGGGGGTATATTCCAGGAGTTTTTGATTATCTTGCACGAGCTAAGACAGAGGAGGAATGTCTTGAGATTATTGACTACTTGGAGGCAAAAGGGGAATTGGAGCCAGAACTTGCAGAAGAGCTACGAAGACAGACAAGGGAGGAAGGTCCAGAAAGCTTTGGCACACGAGAACCAGGGTACTACGACACATTTATTCGTAGACGATCTTGAAAAATCGAGGAGAATTAGAAGTTAACATGATAAAAGTTTTCAGAGTAAAAAGGGGAGACGCGACCTACCTTAACTCTTTTAATAGCAAAATACACCAATATGATAGAGATTAGGCAATTTGTCCAAGAGGAGATTTTGCCCTTAATCGAGGTGGTAACATGGAGAATTTCAACGCAACGAATTTCCGACACCTGGTCAGAATATTCAGTAATGACCTTCCTGGCGATGAGGTTATAGCTCTCGCCTTGACGAGAATCAAGGGTATCTCTCGACGTACATCGATAAGCCTTCTGCGAGCAGTTGGCATTCCAGAAAATACGCGAGTGGGATTTCTGACCAATGATCAAGTAGAAAGAATAGAAGAAGCCTTGGCTGATCCATTAGCGGCAGGACTGCCAGAATGGATGCTGAACCGAAGGCTTGACCCAGAAACTGGAGAGACAACGATGCTTTTGGAGTCAGAACTTTTGCTTCAACGTAAGACAGATATTGACCGCATGATTAGAAAACGCACATGGCGAGGAGTTCGCCATTCCCGTGGATTAAAGGTCAGAGGACAGAGAACCAAATCCACTGGCAGGAAGTCAGGGTCACTGGGTGTCTCAAGGAAGAAGAAATAAGGTGATAGTGCATGGGAGATCCAAGAAGAAGCAGAAAGAAATACAATACCCCAGGTCATCCTTATCAAAAGGAAAGATTTGAGGCAGAATTGGTTTTGGTTGGTAAGTATGGTCTCAGAAACAAGAAAGAGATTTGGAGGGCAAGAACAAAATTGGGAACCTATAGGAAACAGGCGAGAGAACTGCTTGCTCTAGATCCAGAAGAACGTGAGAAAAGAGGAAAAATCATTCTGGACAAATTGATCAAGCTTGGGATTTTGAATGAAGGTGCAACAACAGATGATATCCTTGCATTGGATGTTGAGGATTTTCTCAAGAGAAGATTACAGACTCGTGTTTATGAGTTGGGATTAGCCAAAACAATATATCATGCAAGACAATTGATTACCCACAGACATGTCATGTATGATGGACACATCATTAATGCACCAGGGTTTTTGGTGCCAGTAGATAAAGAACACACAATTCAATATGCACCAAACTCGCCATATAATGATCCAAACCATCCCATGGCAGTAACTGGACATGCTCCGCGTGAAGAGGAAGTAACAGCAGAAGAGTAAGGTGATTTTTGATGAGCGAAGAAGAAACAAGACCAGAAGAAACAACACAGCAGCAACCCAAGAAAAAGGTTACAAAACCAAAATTTGGGATTGCCCACATCTTTTCGTCCTACAATGACACATTTGTACACATAACAGACATTACAGGAGCAGAAACAATCTCATTGAAAAGCGGAGGACAGTTTGTCAAGGCAGATCGACAGGAATCGACCCCGTTTGCAGCAATGAGAGCGGCATATGCAGCAGCGGCAGAAGCCATTAGCAAAGGTTATACAGGAGTACATGTGAGAATCCGTGCCCCAGGAGGTCATAAAAGCAGGACACCTGGACCAGGCGTTCAAGCGGCATTAAGGGCATTGACCCGTGCCAACCTTCGTATTGGCAGGATAGATGAAGTGACTCCATTGCCTCACGACAGTTGTCGAAGGAAAGGTGGAAGAAGAGGCAGAAGGCAGTAAGCTGGAAAAAATTCAAGACAAATTCAGAACAGTTACCTTATCTTTTTTAGGAGAAAACATATTGGGAAATCAAATGTTTTATGACGACTATACTCAGTTTTTAGCAATACCAGGACCTGTTGAAATGCATCCCAAGGTATACGAGGCAATGAACAGGCATTTGTACGGACATAGAACCGATCATTTCAGGGAAATTTATGTGGACTGTGTTGAGAAATTTAAACCGACAATCAACACTAAACAAGAGGTATATTTTTTGGCAGGATCTGGTTCATTGGGATTGCATGCAGCAATCACCAACTTAGTAAAACCAGGAGACACAGTTGTAAATTTGGTCAATGGTAAATTTGGGGAAAGAGTAGAGCAAATAACAGCAAGATTTACAGAAAATCATCATACCGTAAGAGTGGAATATGGTCAGGCAATAAAACCAGAAATGGTAAAAAAAGCACTTGAGGAGAACCCCGATACATCATTGGTGACAATAACCCACAATGAGACATCAACAGGGATTCTTAATCCTTTACCCGAAATTTCAAAGGTTGTACACGACCATGGTGCTCTTCTTATGGCAGATTGCATTACATCAGCAGGTGGAGATTTAGTTGAAATGGATAAATGGAAGATAGACTTTTTTGTTTCAGGGAGCCAGAAATGTTATGGAGTCCCCCCTGGTTTGGCATTCATTGCATTCAGCGAAGCCGCCGCAGAAAAGATGAAAGAGGTTCCTAGATCTCAAGACTATTATTCTGATCTGTTAATGTATCGGGAAAAATTAGCAAAAGCACCAGACACACCCTTTACCCCTGCCGTTAGCTTGATTTATGGATTGCAGGCAAGCCTCGATCTAATCCATGAGGAAGGAATGGAAAACCGTATCAAAAGACATCGTCTAATGGGCAAAGCATACAGAAATGGATTGGAAGCAATGGGAATAAAATTATTTGCAGAAGAGGGATACAGGAGCAATACGGTAACTTCAGCAGTCATTCCAGAAAAAGCCGCAGACTTCATTAAAATCGCAAGACAATTCGGCGTACTTGTTGCAGGAGGGCAAGGAACTCTCAAAGGGAAAATCTGGAGAGTTGGGCACATGAATACAGTCGGTCCAAGGGAAATCTTGATGATTACAAGTGTCGTGGAACTTGCCTTGAAGCAGGCAGGGGCAGACATTGAATTGGGAAAGGGTGTTCAAGCAACCCTCGAAACATTAAACAAAGCTTATTAATGCTATAAAAAGTTCACAAGTAACAGCAAGAGGATATTTTGCAATGAAAATATGGTTTGAAGCACTTACTGGAAAACAAGCTCTGCTTTTTCATTTTGTGGCAAAATATTTTGAAGAGCGAGGTCATGAGACAATATTTACTACGAGAAAATATGACTATGTAGAAAGTAACTTGAAGAGATTGGGTCGTACACGCTTTTATTCAATAGGAACCTATGGGGGTGCTTCACTTAAGGACAAATTAATTTCAGGAACAAGACGGATTCTTAAGCTTGCAGAGATCATGGATCAAGAAAAACCAGACCTCTTGATATCACTTGCCTCCCCAGATGCGACACGAACTGCATTCGGATTGGCAATCCCTACAATTCAAGTTAACGACACTCCTCATGCAAAAGCCACTGCACGTTTGACTCTTTCTATCTCTAATGTGTTGGTGCATCCTGAGGCCATAAATTCAGAAGATTTTCTTAAGCTTGGGATCATTGACATTGTCAAATACAAGGGGGTGGATGAGGTATTATGGATCAAGGATTATGAACCTTCAAAATCAGTATTGGATTCAATTGGCCTTGAACCGTATACCTATATTGTAGTAAGGTGTGAGGAAAGTAAAGCGGCATATTTCCAAGACATGTACCCTGAAATTCCACCAGGCAGTACAATTGTCGTAGATATCGTGAATCGTTTAAAGGAATATGGCTCTGATTTGAAAATTGTTGTTTTTCCCAGGTATGAGGAACAAAAAGAAGTACTGCAGGGGCTTGACAATGTCATAATTCCAGATGAATCAGTAGACACTCTTTCTGTACTTTATTATGCACGGGCTGCAATGACAGGAGGAGGAACAATGGGACGGGAAGGGGCATTGCTTGGAACGCCAACACTTTATACATTCCCCCGTGAGCTTGAGGTATCTACCTATATTGCAGAAAGGGGATTTCCATTGGTTCATTTCCCAGATCACATGAATGCAGTAGAAAAAATCCTAGAACTTGCGGAAATGCCTCGGCTAAGTGAAATGAAACGGAAAGAATTGCTATCTAAATTCGAAACCCCAATGGATGGTATATTAAGGGCAATGGACAGGATTAAATTGAAGCTATGAATCTTGAAGTAATTTACTTATTAGGATTTGTTGGAACTCTTCTCATTTCTTTTCTTGTTACACCTCTTGTTGCAAGGTTCATGAAAAGAATTGGCAAGGTTGGAAGAGACATTCACAAGGTAAACATGCCAGAAGTACCTGAATCAGTAGGTCTTGGATATATTTTTGTGTTTGTCTTAAGTATAGGAGTAGGATATTTTCTGGCACCCACATCTTTAGCAAAAAGCAGGTTGGCAATTATGGGTCTTATTCTATTTTTGGTAATTATCGTTGGACTTTATGATGATTTTAAAACGTTGTCTGCGATCATGAAGCCAGGGATTTTGGTGATTGTGTCCCTTCCAGTAGTTATATTTCAAGTTGCAGACCCAAAGCCAATCCTCCCTTTTATTGGACCAGTTCGAATTACTTTGGTATATTGGGTAGTAGCGACGTTTGTTGTGGCAATCACGTCAAATGCTTCCAACATGCTTGATGTCCTTAATGGTTCCATGAGTGGAACATCCATCATGATTGCGTTAACAGCATTTATTGCAAGCTATATTGTACCCTTGGATACATCCAGCCAATTTGTTGCGAGATATGGCTCATTGACATTAACAGGGGCATTAATTGGATTTTGGTGGTTTAATCGTTATCCTGCGAAGGTATTTGCCGGAGACACAGGAAGTTTGGGGACAGGGGCAGCATTAGGGTTGATTGCAATATATGGGAAGTTAGAATTTGTATTGATTGTTGCGCTTTTGGTGCATATAATGAACAGTTTCTCAATCATTACATCAATTGGAGGGTTAAGAGAACGGAGAGACATAAAGTCAAGACCTGTGATTGTAAAGGATGGAGTAATACACGCCTCTACAGACCCAAAGGCACCGATCACATTGGTAAGGCTATTGGTTGCACGTAAGTCGAAAACAGAAGATCAAATAGTTAAAGACATCTATATTTTAGTGTTTTATACATGTCTTTTGGCAATTATCACTGCTTTTCTGATAAGGGGTGTATCACCATGATGGAACGAATCATGAATCTTAGCTCAATCAACAGTATTTTAACAAGTGTATGGCTTATGCTTTTAGGTTTATGCGGAATTATCGGTGCAATGATTGTTGAAATAGAAATCCAGCACTCATATGTGGCAATTATTCTTGAGGGAATAGTAAAGGTAGTTGCATCTTTTATTCTTATCATAATTTGGCTTGCAATATGGATACATTTGATGAAAATGACATTGGCACATGAATTGAAGTTAAATCCAGAATTTGCCGATTGAATCTCTTGCATAAATTTTTTCAAGATATGAACAAGATGAATTTTGATGCAACTAAAAGGACGACATTTCAAGACATTGGCAGATTTTTCGAAAGAGGAAATCCAATATCTTCTAGACCTTTCTGCAAAACTTAAGGAAAAGATGAAAAGAAAAGAGGAATATAGACCCTTAACAGGTTATTCAATGGCAATGATTTTTCAAAAAAGATCAACAAGAACAAGGGTCAGTACAGAAACTGGTTTTGCATATCTTGGAGGGCATGCGTTATTCCTTGGGGCAAGTGATATCCAATTGGGAAAGAATGAGACATTGAAAGACACAGCTTTGGTTCTTTCTAGGTTCAATGATTTGATACTTGCAAGAGTTTTTGACCATTCAAATATTGAGGAATTGGCAAAGCATTCATCAGTACCAGTCATCAATGCCCTTTCAGACACATTTCATCCATTACAAATTCTTGCAGATTATCTGACAATTCAAGAGAAATTTGGAAAATTAGAGGGATTGACCATTGCATGGGTAGGGGACGGCAATAATGTCCTTCATTCATTCATGACATCCGCGGCAAAAATGGGAATGAATCTCAGGATCGCCACACCTCCCGATTATCGACCACAGGACGAGGTTATTGCGATTGCAAAAGCAGATGCAGAAAAATATAATACAGAACTTCTTATAACATCGGATCCAAAAGAGGCAGTAAAAGGAGCCAATGTCATCGTGACAGACACGTGGATATCCATGGGGCAAGATGCAGAAGCAGAAGCCAGACTCAAAGCCTTTCAAGGATATCAGGTAACAATGGAATTGGCAAAGGACGCTGCAGAAAACTGGGTGTTTATGCACTGCTTACCCCGAAAACCCAATGAAGTAGATGATGAGGTTTTTTACTCAGACAGGTCAATTGTGTTTGATGAAGCAGAAAACAGAATGTATACAGTCATGGCAGTCTCACTTGCACTTTTGGGGAAGGATTAGCACCTTATCACTGACAAGTAGGAACCCTTTTCTTCAAGAGAGATATTTACAAATTGTGGTCGTGACGAAACTTTTGTTTTCACTTGAAGGGCTTCTACCAGAACAAATTGAAAGCCTTTTCAACCTTTTAAAGAAGCACAATCTTCAAATGACCTATAGACGGTTGGAAGATCTTTCGACACCTCATGGAAAGATGCTTGTATCTCTTCAAGGAATATTTTCAAAGGAATTTGTTTCTGAATTCTCAAGAATCATCCCACAAATTGTCGCCATGGATTTTGATATTTCAAATTACCCAGATGCTCCCTCTCTTCTCATGCAATATTCAACGTTTGTATGGGAATTGAAAAAGAAATTTTTCTTAGGAGTGACTGCCCTCCCCATGGAATATGTAAAGAAACTAATTATCGTAACGGAGAATATTGATTTCCTGAAGCTTTTATTGTTGACACCAATGGGATCAGCCATCAAGGATTTTTTGGTGGTAAAGCCGAAAGGGGCAATTGCGATTGACGACAATACGTTGAATGTCTTTTTACCGACCCATAGAGCAGATTTTGTCTATTATTGGCTAGAGAAACTATTCATAAGCAAAGAAATTACTGTTGAATGGTTATCTGGACTTTCAGAAGAGATTCCTGATGATCTTCAACAGAATACAGGCTTGCTTGGAACAGTAGAGGAAAATCTATCGCATTGGCAATCATTGGCAAAAAAAGGCATAATTGATGATTTTAACATTACATTTCGAGAAGCAATTAAACTATTAGGAGGCAGGCCATAACGTGGCACTTGAGAAATTTCTGGATTGGGAAGAGAATAAACAAGATGCAAAAACAAATGCGACTTCATCCGTAAAATCTCTAGATAAAAAAGGGATCAATGAAGAAATAGTGATAAGGGAAGAGAAGACACTTGATGAAAAACCTACAGAAGATGAAATTGATGAAGATGATTTGGTTGATGTAGATGATGAAGTGGATGAGCCAGAAATTGTAGATCTTCCACCAGATGTTGGGTCTGATGTAAAAAATGTTTATCTTTTGGATTCCGCATATGATGGCATTGCATATAAGGCACGGCTCACATTTTATAACCAAAAATTCTCAAATCTGTATTATTGGATTGACAAAAGCGACCATCTTCCATATCTTCTTACAGACAAGGATGAAGAGCAAATAAATCAGATTAGTCAGATTGTTAAATCCAAGAATTTTAAAGGAACTGAAAAAACCACTAAGTTTTCCTTGTTAAAGTGGAAAGAAGTAACCCTTACCAAAATTTACGGAACCACACCAACGGACATAGGTGGAACACCAATTTCGTTCAGAGAATTTATCTTTCCAGCATATGAGGCAAATATACGTTATCATTTCAATTTTTTGGCAGACGAACAGATAACGCCAGCAACCTTTTATGATGTAAAAGATGGGGAACTCAGGCATTCATCACTTAATCTTTCAGAGAAGGTTAAAAATGAACTTGAAGAGGAATTTCGTGATGAAATTCCAGAAGAACAGGAAATGTTGAAGGAATATATGCCCCTTTTATTTCAATCAACACCTGAGGTGAAAAGAGCGGCCTTTGATATTGAGGTTGGATCAGAAAAGGGAAAGATGCCAAATCCACAAAATCCAGTCCATCCAATTATTTCGATTGGATTGGCAGGAAATGATGGGAAGCGTATTTTTTGGGCACTTAAAAGAAACAATGGGAATGACGAGATCAAAAGCGATACTGTGGAAATTCGAATTTTTGAAGATGAACGAAACCTTTTGGTTGATTTCTTCCAAGAAATTGCGAATTATCCTATGCTTGTGACATTTAATGGGGACAATTTTGACAATCCATATCTCTTTAACAGGGCAAAAAGACTAAAGATTGAAGAAATTCCCATTACCATCCGTAGAAACGAAACAGGATTCATTCATGGTCTTCATTTTGATCTCCATGTGTTTTTTAGGAATGCAGCAATCAGGACTTATGCTTTTGGAGCGGCATATGAATATGCGTCATTGGATGCAATTTCAGAGGCATTATTGGATGAAAGAAAGCTAGCACATCCAGATGTGTGGATTAACGACATGAATCTTCAAACACTGATGGAATACAATATGCAAGATGCCGATCTTACGCTTCGTTTAACGACATTTGATGATTCATTAGTAATGCGATTAGTTTATATCCTTATGCGAATTACAAAAGTTCCATTTAGCGATTTCACACGTACAAACGTATCAACATGGTTAAAATATTGGTTAATTTATGAACATCGCAAAAGGAATTATCTAATACCTTTGAAAGAAGAAATTGCGGGGGTTGGTGGTGGGTCAGGAGAATCCCAAGCGATAATTGAGGGGAAAAAATACCAAGGAGCCATTGTGATTGATCCCAAACCAGGAGTTTGGTGGAATGTACAGGTTCTTGATTTCGCATCCCTATACCCATCCATTATTAAGACACGAAATTTATCTTATGAAACAATAAACTGTCCACATGAAGAATGCAAAGAAAACAAGGTTCCAGAACTTTCCTATTGGGTCTGTACCAAAAGAGTAGGCATTGTTTCGTTGATGATTGGTTTTGTCAGGGATGTACGTGTTAAGTATTTTAAACCTAAAAAGAAAGAAAATCCGGGCTATAAAGTTATTGAGCAAGCGCTTAAGGTTCTTATTAATGCAGGATATGGAGTGTTGGGGTCTTCGGCATTTGATTTTTATTGTCTTCCAGTAGCAGAATCTACAACAGCATATGCCAGAGACGCGATTTTGAAAACAAAAAAATTTGTTGAGCAGGATTTGAAACTTCCAGTACTTTATGGAGACACAGATTCTGTTTTTATTTATAATCCATCAAAGGAGGATATTAAAAAACTAAAAAGATGGTCTATAGACAATCTGAAGATTGAACTAGGGCTTGATTATGATTTCAGGTATGCCATTTTCACAACAAGGAAAAAAAATTACTTGGGGATTACAAAAAATGGGAGACCGATTGTCAAAGGACTTGTCGCAAAGAAGAAAAACACACCGAACATAATCAGGAAGTATTTTGATGAAATGTTGAAAATATTCAGTGATGTGAAAAATGAAGAGGAACTAGAAATTGCAAAAAACAAGATAAAGAACCTTCTAAAAGAATTGGTGGGCAAAATCAAGAACAATCAGCTTTCAATTGATGATGTTGTAATCCGAACCACATTTACCAGAAAAGTCAAGGATTATGAAACATGGACACAACCAATACAGGCACTTGCACAACTTCTTGAGGCAAATGTTCCAGGAGCGGATCAAATTGATGTCGGAGACACTATTGAATACGTTCCCATTCAAAGACCAATAAAAGTCAAGATTTCATCAAACAGATTGTCTTTTCCAATTGGAGAGATAAGAACTGCAAGTGTCAAACCCGTGCAGCTTGTTGATCCAAAAAATGACTTATTGGGAAAGAATCTAGTAGAGCTAACTAAAACTGCATTTGAACAGATTATTGAACCCTTGGGAATCAACTGGAAAAAGGATATTGAAGGTCAAAAATCAATTGATGACTTTTTCTGATTCTTATGACCGATAACCTTTTAGAAATAAAATATAATTGTTTTAATTCAAATTTTTGAATTAGGACAAATATATAGCCTATCAACAATAAATTTACAGTTCATTTCCATTACATCATCAATTGAAGAAATAGTCTAATGTGTCCTTAGGTATTCCCTCATGCTTAGGGCGGCAGCTGCGCCCTCTCCCATGGCAGAAACAGCCTGCTTGGTTGATCCAGATCGAACGTCACCAGCCGCAAACAATCCAGGTGTTTTTGTCATAAGGGTGCCGTCTGTAATTATAAATCCACCTTCATCCAAATCCACAAGATCCTTGACAATATCTGCATTTGGTGTTAAACCAATAAAAAGAAAAACACCATCTGGGTGAATGGTTTCTTGTTCACCTGTTTTCCTATTTTCGATGATTACACCTTCCAATGTTTTCTTGGAACCTGCCTTAAATTCTTTAACAACGAAACCAAGTTTTACATCTATGTTTTCTTTTTCATCGACCTTGTCCTGAAGGATTGGTGAAGCCTTTGGTGTCGATCTCACAAGAATGGTCACTTTCTTCAAATGCTGTGCAAGAAAGAGAGATTCCTCATAAGCAGAATTTCCTCCACCGACAACAATAACCTCTTTGTTTTTGTACCAAATAAAATCGCATGTAGCACAGAAATGTATTTTATAGCCTATCAATTCATCTTCACCAGGGACGCCCAATTTCCGGTATCTGGATCCAGTGGCAATAAGCATGGCTTTTCCAGAAGTTTCTTTTCCACTTTTTGATTTTGCCACAAGAATTCCATTTTCAACAAATACTTTTTCCACTTCAGTTGCCTTTAAAAATTCCACTCCAAATTGTTCAGTCTGCTTGACAATCCTTCTTGCCAACTCTGCGCCAGCAATTCCTTCTGGAAATCCAGGATAATTGTCCAATCTTTCAGTAAAACCTGCTTGCCCACCTAAAGATGCACGTTCAACTACAACAACGTCATATCCGTCTCTTGCATTATAAAGTGCAGCAGTTAATCCTGCTGGTCCGCCACCAACAATTACAATATCATGGAAATCATGACCCAAGTCACTTACAAGACCAAGTTTTTCCGCAAGTTCTGCATTTGAGGGTTCCACCAATACAGTTCCATCACTCAAAACGATAGTAGGTACCTTTCGTTTCCCATTGTTGATTTTCATGACAAATTCTGCTGCGTCAGGGTTGTTTTCAATATCTATCCAATTGTAAGGGATTCTGTGTTCCCCTAGAAATTGTTTGGCTCGTTTACAATCGCTGCACCATGATGTGCCATAGAACTTTTCAATTTCAACCATGATGATTTTTATGGTAAGAATAATTAAAACGATTTCCTACTAAATTTGTAACAAAATTAAATTAACATATCAATTTTTCCTATTTACGTTTTGTACCAATAAATGAAGCAATCCCTGGACCACCATTGGATGGTGCCACTTGCCAATCAGAAACTGAGTCCGTATCAATTGTCAAGCTTGTTCGGACAATAGTTTGACCAGTTGATGCAGTTATGTCCCAACCAGCAACATAATTCTCCCATGCAACAAAATCAATTTCAGTTCCACTTGAATCTTTGAGACTTAGTTTATCACCACTATTGCCCAATGCCAAATTAAGGTCTCCAAAGTCGGGGTTAAAGCCATATAGTGCGTTAAATCCAGTTGTTGATCGGGCAAATATCAAAAACCCACCTGCCAGGATAATTGTTCCAGATGCGATCGTATATGTTCTGGAATTGTCGGATATCGTCCAACCTGAAAGGTCAACAGCAGATGACGTAGGATTATAAAGTTCAATCCATTCCTCTTTGCTATCTGTTCCAGGAGTGTCATAAAGAACCTCAGAGATGATGACATGTGATAGTGATTGATTTAATGTTGTTGCATTGACAAGCATGGATTTTATGCCTTCATTCCCAGAGGTATCAACAGCGCTTACTTCGTAGGTATAGGTTGTAGAGGCTGTTAATCCAGTATCATTGAACACTGCCATTTGACTTGTCCCTATTAGATTTCCATTACGATAAATGTTGTAATGATCAAGGTCAGATTCCGTATTTGCATTCCAAACCAAATCTATTTGGGAAGAAGACATAGCACTTGCAACTAATCCTTGTACTTGACTAGGGGGAGTAGTATCTGGAGGAATCCAGCTACTTAGATCAAAAATCCCGTCAACAGAATAATGATCAGAAGCACCAGTTGCAGAGGAGGTATCTCCAACTGTTGAGGAGACCATTTTTGTTGCCATGAAGTCATTTACAACCATAAAATCAATCCTGGATTCATATGGTGCAGTATAGTATGTATATCCAGGTTCAGTTGGATTTAATGTCCTAAACACATCCGTAAATGTATGGACTGAGGAAGAATATTGCGCATAGGTTGCGTTCGTAGGATCTATAAGCATAGTCATGGGACCATATCCCAAATTCCCATTTGGAGAGAGGATACCAGTGTCTTGTGGGGAGAATGAATTGAGGTCTCCAGCATAGATAATGTTGGTGTCATTGCCCAACCCATCCATATAGTTAATTATTCCTTCTTGTGCCCTTTCTCGTTTGTTTTCATTGGTTGTACCACTAGAGGCCTTCAGATGTGCACCGATTAGATGGACTACACCAGTTCCAATTGCAAGTGTCACATCAAGAAAATCATGGGAAACATCATAAGTTGACCCATCATCTAAAGTAACGAGTGGGATTGATTTTCCAGATAGGATTGACACTCTACTTAAAACTACCAGACCAGTGTACATACTTCCTTGACCAAGAGTCATTGCTTGTGAATAAGGGAGTTCAGAAGAGAAATAGGTATTTAACTCCACCAGCAGTTTATTTATTGATGAATTTCCACGATCATCAAAATCACCTGCCTCAACAAGAAGAACAATGTCAGCATTTTCTTCCTTCAATACATCAATATATCCAGGATTTGTGCCTGATGCCTCTATATTGTACGTCATAAATTTCACGGCAGAGTAATTCAAGGGAGTAATTCCAGAATATCCAGTATTATCGACATTTACAGTTATAGAAATGGTGTTTGTATTGCCAAACATATCTGTAACACTTGCAGAAATGGTATGTGCACCATTTCCATAGCTTGTGGTATCCCAAAGGTACATGCTTGAAGCAGTCACTTCCATTCCATCTATCGATATGCCCCATTGGTTCATATAGCTTCGATCATTTGCATCCAAGGCAATTGTTGTCCATCCAGATACAGTTTGACCTTCAGTAAGACCGATAAATGAGATTTGGGGGCTTTCCAATTCTATACCCCAAGATGAAAGGTGACCAGTAGCTGGATTTAAGACGGGTTGCGTATTTGTTCCGTCTGCATTTTGTCTTTCCGCGAATTCAGCAGAACAACCTGTTGTTTCTCCAGCCCATGTAACTGCACTAACGCAATAATAATATGTTGTTCCCACTGCCACATTGCTATCGGCATAATATCCAACAGCCCAATTCAACTCTTGAAGCAAATCCCATGTACCAACTGTTTCATTCCATCTCCAAACCAAATATCCTTTTACAATATCAGAAGGAGTATTTCCATTCAAATGAGGTCTCCATGTAATAAAGTTTTCACCAGGATAGCCACTATAGTGACGTGTCACAATTCTTGGGACAGCCAATGGATCTGTGTCATAATTATCTGCATCTTGCTTGTATTGTTTCACTCTCGCGATATATTTTGATGCAATTGTTGGGTTATGGATAACTATGGAATTTTCATCGTTGTTATTAAATCCAGAACCGCTCCAGTTAGTGCTACCAGTCCACACTATTGTTCCGTCAAATACTCCAAACTTATGGTGATATACACCTGGATTCGCATCTACAACACCGCCACCCCATGAAATAATGTCATCTGCTTCACTATAGGCATTTCTCCATCCGCGATAATCAAATACGCCAACTATTGTAACTCCCCTATCCCGAGCTCTGACGATTGCGTCATAAATAGTGTCTTCAGTTAAATAAAAGAGGGATAGGTAAATAGAACTATTGCTTGAATCTATTAATTCAATTAATCGGGTCAACCCATTATCCTTGGGTGCAAAGTAAGCCTCTATCTGTATAGATCCTGCCATTGCCAATTCTGCGTTGTTATCTGTTTTTGATGACCCATAAACATTAGAGAACAACTGAGTAAATTCATCGGTATAAATACTTGCCAATTCAATACTTTTCACTTGCACAGCATCGTTTGCATTGAACAGCGTTCCTGTTTCTGTCGGATTCCATGAGCCAGTGAAAACATATTCACCGTCCACTATGAAAAATTTGTTGTGCATTATGTTTGAGGTTGTAACAGAAGTTACAGAAATCCCTGCATCAACCAATTGCTGGAATTCACCAATATTATCACCATGTGCAGCAATCCGAACCTGTACCCCACGACTATTTGCATTGAGTAGCGCATCAATCACAGGTTGCCATGTTAGGTGGTATAAAGCGGCGTCAATACTTATATTTGCACTGTTTAACAAGTTTACAATTCCTGTTGAAATATTTCCTTCAACTAAATTTTCCATTGTTGGTACGGCAGCCAAGGGATCTGTAAAATAAACCTTTATCAGGTCAGATACGGGACTATTATCAACAGTTACATCCTTTGATGCAGTACCTACATTTCCACTGCCATCAGTAGCGTCACAGGCAATAGTATGCAATCCCTGTGTTTCAGAGGTTGTGTCCCATAAGTAACTTGACGTTTGTGATCTTTCAACACCATCAATTTTTAGGGAATAGCTTGAAATTACTCCAGAATCGTCAGTAGCAGTGCAACTTATTGTCACAGTTCCAGCCACAACGGTATTTGTTGGACTGTCAATAGTCACCAATGGTGCAGTAATGTCACCATTCCCATATCCAGACCCAGGAGTGCCCAAATCATTTCGAGCTTGCCAATCATTGCCTGAATCAGTATCCACAGGCATTTGGGATGCATCTTTCATCCTTTCAATGGAGGCATCAACTGCACTTGCAGACCAACCTGCAACATAGTTTTCCCAAGCGACATAATCCACAGTTACACCATTATTATCAATTAATGTAAGTTCATCACCACTATTACCCAAAGCCAATGTTATTTGCCCATCAGGAAGAAATCCATATAATGATTGGAAACCAGCGTTATCCCGTGCGAGAACAAGATAACCACCAGCAGGAATTACAACAGAAGGCAATGCATTGCTTTTTGTATTGTCTGCGAGAGTCCATCCAGTTACCGAAATTGAGGTGGTAGAGGGATTAAATATCTCTACCCATTCACAAGTTGAATCACATCCTGGGGTATCATAAAGAACTTCGCTTATAACCAAGTTTGTTCCAGATGGATTTGACTTTATTCTAAAGTTTACCACACTAAGTGAAATGGTGAGAATTATCAAAATTGACAGATAGCTTTTGTTCTTCAATATTTTTCAGTCTCCATTCATTTTCCGTTGATTTCTGAATTCGCAACCATCCCATAAACTATAAATATTGTGAATGCGGATTTCAATTTTCTGCAATAGTATTACTAACCAAATTAACAACTCTAAAAATGGCATTGAGAAAAGCCAGAAAAATAATATGGCAATTCAAGATTTACAAAAAATTGTAACCAGTTGGCGCGTTTTGACTATTCATGAATAATAGTGAAATTGTTCTGTCAAGCCGTTAAAAGTCAAGAAATTTAAACGACGGAATTGGTTTTGCACAAAAATGACCTTTACTAAATGTCTTTATTTACTAAATGTCTTTATTTATTCATATTTAATTCCCTCAATTGTATTTGTTCTTGCAGATTTGAATGCGGGAATTATTGCACTTGACAAAATGGAAAATACGGAAATAGCAACAGAAGACAAAACATGCTTGGTTGAAAATATCAATTTCATAGGAATAATTTTTCTGGTAATAAAATCTACGGTGTTAGCAATTATGACATATCTTGCAAGCGGTATTGCAACCAACGTTGCAAAGAAAGAAGCAATTGTTGCTTCAATAATCAAGGAGAAAAATATCCATCTTGGTTTTGCTCCGATCATTTTCAAAATAGCAAACTCCTGTTCTCTTTGAAGATTGTTCAGTGTGAACGTATTGATTCCGCCGATAATAGCCACAACAATTCCAACAGAAGATATCATAGTTATGAAAAATGAAAAATAAGTTGCCTGTCTTAAGTTGAATTCCCTCCAATATTCCATTGATGTAATAGTCCAACCATATGCTTGTATTTTAGGGTCTTCTGACATTTCCAAACCGATTTTGTATCCTTGGCTTGGATCCTTGAGTGAAATATATGCGACATTAACAAGACCATTTCCCTCCAAGAAATCTTGAACTTGTTCTAATGGTGCATAAACCATTTTTCCACCATTGTTTTTGTCATTGATCACACCACCAATAATGAAACTTTTGCTTTTGGTATATGTTTTGAGAGTAAGATTTTTTCCCACTGGGTTTTGATTTCCCAAATAATCTCTGTTAAAAAGGGAGGTTACAACAATCGAATTGTTTTCAGCAAAAGCCCCTTCAGGGAATATAGGTTTAAATTGGTTTGAGCTTGTATTGACACCTAAGAAATTTACAGTCACAGTAGTATTTCCCACAACTACGTCAACTTGAGCCCACCAAAGAGTGGTAAAACTTTGGAGCATACTAGGATGATTTTGTGAGAAATATTCAGAGATTATATTTTCCATAATTGTTTTGTTTTGCATTACAGATGAGGTTATTATTATGTCAGCTGGAAAACTATCCAGAAATTGATCAATTTCATAGGTATAACTATCACTGAGTGACTGTACAGAGACCACAAGTGAAACTGCCAATGCAACCATTAAAATGTTCAATGCCATTCTTTTTCGATTTCTGGCAAGATTTCCTATGCTAAAACCAATAATTGAGTCTTTTGGCACCTTATGTAAAAATTGAGAAACCATGCTATCCTTTTTGAAAAATTGGAGAGGCTTAACTTTAAGTACGCCCACAAGTGCAGGAATTGGAAAGATCAAAGAAGTAAGAATTGGTACAGCCATCCCAATGACAATTGCATTGATGGGAACAACCAATTCGACCACAGGCAAATTAAATGGTTCTGCAAATTGTTTTAGAATAAAAGCCCCACTGGCGATGGCAACGCCCACCCCAATTATTGATCCAAAAAACCCTAGTAAAAATGCCTCCAATAAGTAAGCGTAAAATAGTTGATGTTGACGTCCACCAATAATTTTGAGTAAAGCAATATTTTTTCTTTCTGCGGCAATTGCCATATTAATAGTGCTTGAACAGAGGATTCCGCCAATAAGTATTCCAATCCCAGAAGTGATGAGGGTAAGAACCTGAAGAACATCAAGTATTTCTTTTCGGGGATCTTCTTGCTTTTCGGGATATTCTACATGTTCAACAAAAATACCGTTTTTGTCCATCCGATTAACAATCTCAGTAATTGTAGAGTTCTCAGATTTTATGTACAAAGTTGTGAAGAGTTTTCTTTTCAGGAGTTTATGAATATAATTAAGAGAAACCCAGATATCAATCGCGGATGAGAAGGTATAGCCGAGGTCATTAACATTGGTTGCAAATCCAGTAATTTTTATCGATGTGTTAACAAGCGACCCTTCTTGGTTTGGGAGATTGAAAGATAAAATGGTTCCTTTTTGAATTCCTAAGGCTTTTGAAGCGGCATTTTCGATTAAACCTTCGCTATCATTGGGAAGTGTTCCCTCGTCTATTATGATAGGGAGCAACGATTCATCAGTTGCAATTTTTGAAACATTTATCCCATGAATGGTGATCCTTTGTATTTGCCCGTTTATTATTGCAGTGGTCATAATTCGATATTGCAAATCATACTGCAAATTGAGTCCACTTACTAATGTTTGATTCCATTCTGCATCCCTGACATAAATAATTGCAGTTGGGGAATTAACCATTCCAAATGATTTTTGTGCAGATGTTATGATACTGGTACTGGCAATAATGAATCCAGCAATACCAAGTCCTGCAATTGCCAATCCAATAATTGTCAGGATAGATCTAAATTTATGGGATCGAAGATTATGAAATGCCAATTTGACCAACAATTTCTTCACCACCAATCTTACCATCTACAAGATAGTATTTTTTGTCGGCATAATTTGCAATGCCCATGTCATGAGTAACCATGACAATTGTTGTACCATATTCCAAATTTATTGATTTAAGGAGATCCATCACCTGTTTTCCTGACAGAGTGTCCAAGTTGCCAGTTGGTTCATCTGCAAAAATCAGTTTTGGACTGGAAATAAGGGCACGTGCTATTGCAACCCTTTGCATTTGTCCACCGCTTAATTGATGAGGATATTTATTCTCCTCATTTCTTAGACCAACTTTATTCAATAATTCCCGCGCACGTTTTTTTCTATCAGACCGATTCATTCCTGCAAAATATCCAGCAATACAAATATTGTCCAATACAGTTAACGAAGGGATTAACCCAAAAAATTGAAGCACAAAACCTATATTCTTTGCCCTAAAATTTGCCAGTTTTGTTTCTGACATTTTGAGTATATTTTGACCTAGCACACGTAACAAAACGTCATTTCTGTTATCAGGATTTGTCAGTCCAGCAAGAACATAGAGCAAAGTGGATTTTCCACTTCCACTAGGACCCATCAATGCCACAAATTCACCATTTTTCACAGTAAGGTTTACACCATTAAGAGCAAGGGTTTGATTATAGGTTTTAGAAAGATTATACCCTATAATCACCTTATCATTTTCACTTGTCCAATCCATAGGTAATATCACGCATAGAACAAATAAAAACCTTTCCAGAGTGTTACCCCCATTATGATAACAAACAGGTGCAAATATGAATACAATTGATAAATTTGTTTTTTTCAGACATAACAGTAGAGTATGATATTAAAGAAACAGGAAAAACAGAATAAATTCTTTCATATTTTTTGTGATTTTTTGCGGGGAAATGCGATTAAACCGTTGAGTTAAAATAGAATGACAAAATATTTTGATTTCCTTAGTATTTGGTGTATTGAAAATGAAGAGCAAAGTTTTGAAGGATTTTGATACCAATGACAGGATTGTTGTATTGAACCCAGCAGATGGAGATCCAAGAGACCCAACTACACAATTGGCACAAGTCAGTGTGGCTCAGAAAAGATTGCTGGTAAATGTTGTTTTTTCAGAGGCATTAGTAGAAAAGGGAATGGTTGGGTTTCCTCCAGCTTTAGCGAAGCAACTAGGGGTAAAAAGTAAAAAGCCAGTAAGCATTGCTCCAAGAAATCGACCGCAAAGCTATGATATCATCAAGAAAAAATATGACCACAAACCATGGACAAATGATGACATTAGATGCATTTTGGATGATATTTACAATGAAAACCTAACTGATTTGGAAATGGCAGCATTTACCTTGGCTATCCAATATGAGAACCTGACAATGGAAGAAACAGAAAACCTCACAAAAGGCTTTGCATACCATGGAACTCAATTGACTTTTAATGAACCCGTGTATGACAAGCACTCCGTTGGAGGAATTGCAGGGAATAAGGTTTCCCTTGTAATTGTCCCAATTGTAGCGGCGGCAGGTCTTCTTATTCCAAAAACGAGTAGCCGTGCAATCACATCACCGTCGGGGACAGCGGATACAATGGAAGTGTTGGCAGATGTTTCATTTTCAGCAGAAGAAATACAGGAAATTGCACCAAAAACGAGAGGGATGATTGTGTGGGGAGGTCATTTAAACTTGGCACCTGTTGATTCAAAAATAATTTCACGCATAGAAAGACCACTTGGATTGGATCCAGAATCTATAATAATTGCATCAATCCTATCTAAAAAATTGGCAACAGGGGTTAAGCATTTGGTATTGGATATGCCAACAGGTCCAGGGACAAAGCTTGAAACAAGGGCAAAAGGCACTTCTCTTGCACACAAGTTTGTTGAGATTGGACGGAGGGTTGGCATTGAAGTCGAATGTGCCTTGACTTATGCGGATCAACCAGTTGGTCATGCCATAGGACCTGCTTTAGAAGCACGAGAGGCGTTGGAGACATTAATGGGGAAAGGTCCAAGAAGTGTCCACGAGAAATCAGTAGAACTTGCAGGGATTTTACTTGAAATGGCAAGACTTGCTCCAAAAAGAGAAGGCTCTCGCCTTGCTGATGAGATTTTAAGGAGTGGAAAGGCATTGGAAAAGATGAAGGAAATAATTGAGGCACAAAGCGGCAATCCCAACATTAAACCAGAAGACATCGAAGTGGGACAATATACAGCAGAAGTGCGAGCATATGCAGATGGTTACATTTCCCATATTTCAAACACTGCCATCAAAAAAATTGCGAGAGAGCTAGGTTGTCCAGTAAATAAGAAGGCAGGGATGGTTCTTCTTCATAAAGCAGGTGAATTTGTAACAAAAGACACACCTCTTTTACGTATTTTTGCGACCAAGGAATCCCATCTTGAACGAGCCCTTAGTGTAGCCAATAATTCACAAATGTATAAACTCGAGGGGATGGTTATTGAACGTATCTCCGCGGCACCCATCGACTAATATTCAACCATGAATGGATATTTTTCTTTAACTAGTTTATACACAAGTTCTGGCGCAAAAATCCCTTGTTCTGTAATGAGACCATCAATATAATCCCTTGATACGGATTCAAAGGCAGGATTAAGGATTGTAAGATTTTTTGGTGGATTTTCCCAATCTTTTGTAATTTCAAAGATTGCTCTTTCCTCGATTTCAGTTCTTTTACCGAACATCGTATCGCTGTCAAACTTAAGTAGGGAACCGCTGACGAAAAATGGAACATCTGCTTCTTTTGCTGCCAGAGCAAGAAGTCTGGATCCGATTTTATTGATTACAGTTCCAAGAGATGTAACTGCATCCATGCCAATTATAATCATATCTACATTCATTTTTCTCATGACCCATCGCATAGCGGAATCAACAACCTGAGTTGTGGGGATTCCAGCATCAGATAATTCCCTAGCTGTTTTTCGTCCTTGGTATCTTGGTCTTGTTTCAGTAGCAATTGCTTTTATGTCTTTACCATCTTGGAATGCCTTTATGATTGTTTGTGATGAAAGGCTGGAATGGCAGTGGGTCATGACAGTATATCCATCTTGTATCAGGCTTGCGCCGTAATTAATAATTTGTTTCTTGGTTGATTTGAGAAGATAAATATAGTAGTCAGCGGCTTCCTTAAGTGAATGTTGAAGTTGATCGGTTCCATTTCCTAAATTCTCTTTAAGCTTATATTCTATCAATTTAAGACCATTTTGCATGGCAGGCTCAGTTGGTCTTGTTTTTCGAATAATTTGTTCTGCTTCACGAATATGCTTGACAAATTCAGATTCAGGCATATTGGAAGGAAAAGACAGACCATAATCAACAACTGCCTTAACCCCTTCGATTGCGATATTTGTTGCGCCTTGGATATTGAGGTTTATTATATCTTTTGCCACCTTTTTGAGAGTTTCCATATTCAACAAAAAATCGGATGGCATATAAATTTGCTTTTTCAATCTGTAGAAAATGGCTTTCTAAAATACACAAGGGCCGATAGGATACTGGCACCAATGATGACTGCAAGGGTTGTTGAAATAACTAATGTCCAGTCAACATCAGTAACCTCAAACTTAGGATAATAGAGGTCGTCATCTGACTTTTCCTCAATTGGGAAAAATTCAAGGGAAACACGATTCCCAGTAACAGTATGAGGGTCTCCCCAATGATCCAAATAATCAACAGTAACTGGATCAATATCAAATACCTTATCCCGAGTCGCATTAACACTAATTGCAAAAGAGATCCCAGAACCGTTGATCAATGAATCAAAGTTAAACCTATAATAGGTTTTGTTGAAGAATGCAGAGTTAATGTGAATCATTTTTCCATCAGCCATTGGCATTTCTGCTGGGGTCGTAATATTGACGACGTCGGTAAGATTGCCGAATGGGGAACGGACAATTTCCAAGTCATTTGGCAGGGACTGCGAAACATTGACATTGCGCATTGTATCGTTTGAAAGATTTTTTATCAGTACTGTAATGTTCACCCATGTTCCAGGGTTCAGTTGGTTATCTAAAGCCGCTGCATCATGAATGGATATGATGGACACCTTATTTGGATCGGTTTTGAATGCAGATGCAGGCATAAGGCTTAAACTGAGAAATAATGTCAACAGAAAAATTGATTTGCCCTTCACGGTCACGTTCTCCTAATTTCTAATTTCTGCATTTTTCATCTTTATTTAATGCTAGCGATCGCTAGCTTAGACATTTTCAAATAAAAATTTAGACATTAAGAAGAAAATATGACTGGCAAGTAGAAAAATGTAATAAAGCATTGAAACAATTGAGAAAATGGGGTAGATCCAAATACTTCCTGAAGATGACTATTGGGCTCGCCTTGCAATAGAGGCAAATGAAATGAGAAGAGAAGAACCTAGTTTTGAACCAATCAATAATGATGTTACAAGATGGAAAGGTTTCATTATTGGTACTGGGTTATATGATGGAGGGGTATTTGTGTTTGAAATAAGAATTCCAAGGGAGTATCCCTTTAAGCCCCCTGAAGTTAAAACAAAAACCCAGATTTTTCATCCCAATTTTTTCAAGGACAGGATTTGTGTAGGAATTTTGGGCAAGGATTGGACACCTGCAAACAATCTTGTTGATGTTGTGGAAAGCCTAAGATTTTTATTAAGCAATCCAAATCCAGATGATCCACTCCATTCAGGAGCCGCAAAAATGATGAAAGAGAATCCAGAAGAATTCAAAAAGAAAGTTCGGGAATGGATTGATAAATATGCAACATGGGATCAACCCGATCTTTATTAGTGGCTTACCAATTTAACTTAGTAACTTTTCCAACATTAAATAAGAAGATTTATGGAAACATTGATTGTTTTGAAAGATATACATGAGATCATTCCGGTTGAAACTTCGATTTTGGAGAAGAGGAAAACCTATTTTAAAAGAACCTAGAAAAAAGGTTGAGCTTAATCTTGAAAAAGCACATGAAAAATTCATAAGTCTTAGTAAAAGACTAGAGAAGATTATGAGTGAGGAATCTGAGGCAAATGCATGTGAATCGCAAATACTATCAGAAGTTTCATTTTTAGAAGATACACAAGTTTATGAAGCAGTATTAGGACGAGTTCAAAAAGTCCCTTACCCATTGCTCAATGAAAATGATTTAGGGGTATGGCTACTTGATTACTATACATCACTAATTGCGAAAATAGAGGCTTTGCTTGAATTGGAGGAAGACATATGACAACGCTTTTGTTATTTACATCAATGAAGGAGGGTACAGAACATTTAGAACAGATTCATAGTTATGCAACCTTATGGAAAGGAAACAAGACAAATGACATGATTCAATTTGTGGATAGCTTTCTTGATCCCATAGAATGGGAAAGTTTTGACCCTTGGGAGGATCACCATTCTCTAATTATTCAAAATGGGATGACTATCTTTATTGGTTGGAAGGTTGAATTGCAGAGTGGAATCATAATTTTTAATTCAATTTTGTCTCAAGAAACAGATATTTCAAAATTTCTTAATTGGATTTGGTCATTTACACATACTAGTGCAAAATATTGGGATGAATTATTGGAGGAATTAATCGATCAAGAAGAAGAAACAATTTCTAAAATCCCTATAGATATAACAAATCATCATATACAAATTGATTTTGAAGATAGAGGGACATTCATAAATAAGGTTACACAATTTTTCCAAGACAATATATTTGCAATTCTTTTCTCACCTCATGTCTTGATTGATGCTGAAAAGATGGAATTTGAAGTTTTACAAGAGGTTTCTCTTAATGATCTTGAAATGTTTTACAATGCATTGAACTCTTCTAACCAACACATTAAGCATTTTACTGAGAAAATTGTTTTTTGGCTCTCATTTAAGAATTATGAAGATCGAACAAAGGAGATACAAAAAATCATTAAATTGGTTGCAGATTTACTTTTGCTTGATTCCGTCCCTTCAATGGCAATTTTAGCGAAACACGCAGAAATGCTAAGTAATATTGACAAAGATCATTTTCTACTTTTGGTTCAACAATCTATTCAAGAGTTTAAACC
Organism: Candidatus Heimdallarchaeota archaeon; assembly: GCA_015523565.1. GTDB lineage: Archaea > Asgardarchaeota > Heimdallarchaeia > Heimdallarchaeales > Kariarchaeaceae > WAKA01. The sequence goes on from WAKA01000204.1 coordinate 33,012, forward strand.
AGACCTAAGTATTTCTGTTGAAGACCTAATAAGAATGGCAGACATAGTCTATAAAGACAGTCAAGAATTAGCGTTCATGATTGCAGGTCTTGCACTTGAATTTATATTTAAAGACAATTCACTTGATTCTCTTGTTCTTATGGCAAAAACAATTTCTCATTGGAATACAAAGCAAATGATTGCGTTGGTTGAAACCCTTGCATCGCAATATCCCAGTCCAACTGAAGAACAAAAAGAAATACTCACAAAAGTTTATGATGAATTAAGCAAAGACATATCCGATCCAGAAGGCATTGAGTCTATTGCGAATGCATACTGTACTATAGGCAGACAAAAAGAGGCAGTTCTTCTGCGATTAAAACAATTTGACAAGATTGAGGATGAAACTGACACATTTGCCCTAGTAGAAGTGATTAAATGGGCAATTAGAATTCCAGGCATTGAAGACAAAGAACTTGCAGAAATTATAGCACCCTATTTTCTGACTGCAATGGAAACTTCCCCGGCAGGACCTTATTTTCCAGATCAAATTGGGGAAATTTACGAATATTTAGAAAAAGACCAAAAGAAAATTCTAATACTTGCAATTACAACCCAGATTGTCAAGAATATTGATCTGGTGCCTATTTTGGAGCAATCTAGGACATTAGAAATAGTTAAGGGGTTCTTGAAAAACAAAAATGATTTTCTTGATTTAGTTGCAATTGTCAATGCAAAATTACACGAACTGTTAATGGAAGAAGGCAAAGAATCAAAAGAAATTGTAAAAGAGTTGTTTAGCTATATTGAAACAAGGAGAGGGTCTAAAGAAATTATTTTACCAATAATAGAGAAGATGTTGGTTACAACTGCAAAATTTGGGTCAGTTGAAACATATACTAGAGTTCTAGATTTTATTAAAACAATGGAGTTGGATATAAAGACAAGACACAGAATTTTTGAAATGATGGATTTGGCAGCTAAAAATGCAGTCAGTTTTCAATTAGAAGAAACAAATAAAGAGCTTGGGATTCAAATCTATTATGATATCCTTTCTTTTGCCATCATCAACGAGGATAGTGAAATACTTGCTCAAATAATGGAACATGCAGTTCAAAATGCGATTGAAATTGACAAAAGAGAAGCAATCATTGATTTTTCCAAAGGATTATTTACCTTTTCACAAATTGCAGGGATTCAATCATGGGTAGGGAAAATGAATGAATTAATGGAAAAAATTGTTGAAAATGGAAAAGTGGAACTCTCAAAAGTTATTTTCCATGAAATTATCGAACTTGCCCCACCTCCAAATGACAAAGAGCAATTAATAGAAAAACAATTGGACATTGCCTCAAAAATACCAGACTATCTTTCCCCTGATGAAGAAACAGCGATGTGGCAAAACCTTTTGGCAATATTCAATTTACAACAAAAATATGACGAAATCCTTGAAACAGTTGAAAGAGGATATCATGCATTTATTTCCCATAATCGTCCAATTGAAGCCTTTCATTTCTTAATTGATGCCATTAATGTTTTAGATAGGGACGATTTTGATTCATTAGAACCAAAGCTTATTGATTCCTATCTTTCGGTTATTGATTTTTTTGAAAATGAGGCAGACAGTAAATTTGTTGCAAAAACACTTTATAATTTATTTACAGAACTTCTTAATCACGTATCAAAACATCTTTCAAGATTAAATGAAGCTATTGAAATTACAATAAGCGAGTTAATCATCAGGTATATCAAGACAAAGGATGTCAAACAATTAGAATATGCCAATATTTTCCTTACGTTTGTTATAGAGAAGATTCCCATTGAAGAAACATTGCCTATTCTCATCAAATCCTTTGATCAAATAATTCGGACACGAAAAAAATTTGATCCAAAATATTCTTTATTTAATGAGTTTATGGATCGACTTAGATTTTTGAGTGCAACGAGGCAAAGAAGAGAAGGCTTGAAAGAGCTAAGGAAAATCCTTTATAAGTTTAAGAAAGCTGCTTCAAAGGACAATAAGATTAAGCAGGAGATGATTATTGGGATTTATTTAATTGGAAGTTTTTATTTTCAAATGGATTGTGATTTTGATGAGCAATGTAAAATTGAAATACAAGAAATAGCTGTAAATTATTTTGAGGCCATGATTGGGTTGAGCAAGAAGGAAACTGGGTTTACAGAGTTAATCCATGAGCTTTATGAAAAAGTAAGGCGGTCTCCTTCAGAAATTCGAACAATCGTTTTTCATCTTGATAGATTGATTAATTCCTACGAAGAGTATGAGCTTTTATTGGCCCGTTAGTTTTTTTTATTCACAAAATCAGAGATGCGTTGCAGTCCATCTTCAAGATTTTCTAACTTTGTGGCATAAGAAATCCTAAACCATCCTTCACCATGTGGACCGAATCCAATCCCTGGAGTAACAGCAACTAGTTTTTCTTTAAGTAATTCTTTTGCCCATTTAGCAGTGTCTTGTACATCATGCAATTTGAACCATCCATACATTGCCCCTTGTGGTCTTAACAAATCAAATCCCAATAGTTCCCCATCAAGTTCAATCAGTCGATCAAGTCTGGGTTTCATGATTTCCTGTATTCTCACCCTCATTTTCCCAATATTCTTCAATGCAACCACAGCGGCATGTTGTGCAAAATTTGTGGCACAACTTGCAGTTAACTGCATGACTTTGTTTATTTCATTGGTAATTAATTCATTGGATATTGCATATCCAACCCTAAATCCAGTCATGGAAAAGGTTTTTGAAAAGCCATTGATTGCAACACCATAGTCTTTCCAATTATTGATTTTTGTCAGAGAGAAGAAAGGCTTGTTACCAAAGACATATTCATTGTATATTTCATCACTGATCAGCAAGATTTCATTTTCTGCACAGAGATTATAGAGGCTGGCTAGTTTTTTCTCACTGATGATTTGTCCAGTTGGATTACAAGGACTGTTGACGATTAAGGCCTTTGTACGATCATCAATCAGGTTTCTAAGATCATCTTCATCAAAAGTAAAGTCTTTTCCCACTTCCAAGTATTTTGGGATGCATCCAAATGATTTAATGATAGAACCATAGGAAACCCAAGAAGGATCAAGCACGATTACATTGTCCCCTGGATTACAGACAGACCATACTGCACCAAATATGCCAAGTTTTCCCCCTGCAGTCACCACTACCTCTGTTTCAGGGGATGCATCCACTTGATAATAATCGACAATGCTTTTTCTTAAATCAAAAATCCCTTTGCTTTCAGTATATTGAACCTTGCCATCCATTACAAAGTTTGCTGTTGCTTCAAGAACTTCGTCTAGGGGGAGAAAGTCTGGTTGACCAATAGCAAGATTAATGACATTTTTTCCCATTCGTTGAAGTTTTTTGGATTCTGCAAATACCTCTGCTGTGACCGATCCAACAATTGAAGAGAGACTTTTTGAAAGTTTATTTGACTTCAATACATTGGGCTCATTCTTTCATATTATAAACAAGTTGAATTAACCCAAAACAGATTCTGAAAAATCAATCCCATGTTAGACGCGCGACAATGTCGCGCCTCTATCGCGATTTTCAATCAATTTTCATCGATATGTTATCTAACTTCTTGAAGTTATTTAAGTCATGATAATATTTTTTCATCACATTTTAGGAGGTTATTTTGGAGCCAAACGCGAAAATTTGGCGGGAAACGCGATAGTAGTTCAATTTTCCCTTTTCATGGGGTGATTCATATCATCTACATAATGTTTATAGGCAAGGATGAAATAAGTAAGTTCAGAAGGACAAATGATGATAGTTCATCAATTGTCGGTAGAGGATGAATCATGAAGCTCAGAGAAATTGCGGCTCAAGCTATTGAAATCATTAAGGAACGGGGAGCAGAAGGAATAAACAACGCAGAATTGGCACAATTGGTAGGAACGCCAAAAAGAAGGGTGTATGATGTCATTGCTATCCTTAAGGCGGCAAACCTAATAACAACAGAACGTGATGGATCAGGGACTAGAATCTATTGGACTGATGAAAGCCAAGAACTGCAGCAACAATCCAATGGAACTTCATTTGTTGCATCAAAACTACGGGTGTACACAGATGGATCCATCTACAATGTTGCAAATAGAGGATCTGAAGTGGTAATTGAATTGGATGATCAAGCAAATCTTTTGATTGAGACATTAAACGATTAAATTAAAATATCTTATGCGATAGTTCCACTTTTATCAAATGTAAAAATACCATCCATGAATGTTTTAGGTGACTTACGGCGTTTTCCCCGCAGTCGTGTCAACTCCTGAATGTTAGCACAGGTTTGTCCAACCTTTTCTTTGTCAATGCCACTTACATAGACATTTTCGCCATCGACCTCTACCTTTACCCCAGGCAAAATTTTTGCGAAACGGGGTTTACGGCCACCGTAAAGATTCTCAACCTTTACTTCAGACCCTTGAGGAATGACTTTGATGGGGAAGTGGGAAAATACGATTTTCATGCTGTATTTGTATCCTTTAGTTACACCATGAACCATGTTTTTGACATGGGACTCAATTGCACCTAATAGAGCTTTTTCCTTTTTTTTCGGGAAGAAAACTGAAATAACAAGCTTGCCATCTTTCTTCTCGAAAATTAGCCCACTAAAGGAAAAGTCTCTTGTCAATTCACCCAAGGGACCTTTTACAGTCACAACTGAGCCGTTCAGTTGGAGTTCAACATCTTCTGGGATTTCTACTGTTTTCTGTAATCTGCCGAACATATGAATCACCTAATAGACATATGCCAAAAGCCGACCACCAACATGATGTTCCAAGGCTTCTCTTTGTGTCATCACACCTTTTGGGGTAGTCAACACCAATATTCCAAAATTGACGGCAGGCAAATACCTTTTCTCAAATTCGTCAATTTCACTAACTTTTGTCGGCTGTCTTGGCTTGATTACGGCACATTTGTTAATCCGACCAAGAAGTTGGACACGAAATTGTCCTCCTTGTGCATCTTCCACTCTTTCAAATTCGCCGATATACCCTGCTTTTTGTAGTGTTGCAAGGACGTCTTGGATAAGATTGCTTGTCGGACGTATTAGTACCTCTTTCTTACCAGCTCGATCATACGTGTCTATTTTTGATAGGGCGTCTGCCAATGGATCAAATTGCATAATAACTAACCTCCTCTGTCTCCCGTTGTCTGGAAGCCCAACTGATCGGCAACTTCCCTAAAGCATCGTCGGCAAATCAACAAGTCAGCTCTTCTGATTATGCCACGGTGTGTTCCACATCTGCGGCAAGAACGTGTACCCTTACCTACAGACCTAACCTTTTTTTCCTTTTTCATGGTTTTCATCTCCTTATGGTAATTCAGGTCGGCTGGTGCCACCTTTACTGCAGGATTAATTCATTTTCCCATTCATGGTTTTAAAATCTAGACATGAATTACACACCTAATGATGCTTCTTGAGATTCTCTTGAAAAGAACGACAAGTTTGTGAAACAGGATTGATCTTTTGCAAATAATTTTTGAACAACAGGGTCTATTCCCACATAATGCAGGTATCTAATAGAGTTGGAAGCATGACCTATGCAATTAGGGACGTGCAACAAGTTGCAAATAAAATGAAAAGGCAGGGACATGAAATTCTGTTTTTTAATATAGGGGATCCAAATAAATTTGATTTTGATGTCCCACAGGCAATGCAAGATGCCTTAGCTCAAAATCTAAACCGAGGGTATTATTCACAATCAGAAGGGGATGAATATGTTAGAACAAAAATTGCAGAATATGAAAATGCAAAATATAGTAATGGGGTTAGTCCCGATGAAGTTATATTTACGCAGGGAGTAAGTGAAGGAATACTTTATCTTTTTCTTTCTTTCCTTAACCCAGGAGATAAGGTTCTTGTTCCTGCTCCAACATATCCTGCCTATCAGAGTATTGCTACAGTAAGTCAAGCTCAATTGACAGCATATAACTGCATTGAAGAAGAGGGATGGGCACCAGATCTGGAAGATATAAGGAACAAAATGGATGATAAAACCAAACTTGTTGTGGTCATAAATCCAAATAATCCAACAGGTGCAGTTTATCCTGAAAAGACATTGAAACAATTGACAGAGATTGTGGGAGAGTATGACGCGGCAATTGTTGCTGATGAGATTTATGATAGAATGATTTTGGACAGGGATGTACAGTTTAAATCCATGTCAACAATTGCAAAAGATGTTCCAACAGTAATTTTCAATGGATTTTCAAAAAATTATCTGGCACCTGGTTGGCGAGCGGCGTACATGTATCGTGTTGATACCAATGATAAAATTGCAGAACCATATGAAGGAATTCGGAAACTTTGTAGAACGAGGCTATCACCAAATACACCCATTTCTTATGCCTCAGTATCTGGATTAGATATAAATCCACCTCATCTACCAGAATTAATTCGAAAAGTCAAAGAGAGAAGAGACATTGTTGTCAAGCATTTCAATGAAATGGACAATATCAGTATACAAGTACCAAAAGCGGCATTTTACATTTTTCCAAAACTCCATATGGAAAATTTAACTTTCAAAACGGATCAAGAGGTTATACTTAGTTTACTTAAAGAGAAAAAAGTACTAATGGTTCATGGATCTGGATTTGGAGTGCCAAATCATTTCCGGATGGTTTATCTTTCAACCCCCGACATTTTGGAAGAGGGGCTTAAAAGGATGCAGTCATTTTTAAAAGAACATAGCATTACAAAATAAAGTTAGGAATTTGTTTAACTCGAACAATTGGCACATAAGCAACTTGTGGGTTTTCACCTACAGAATGGACAAATTTCCATGATTCACCACTGCCGCTTACATTAACATATTCATAGGCAACAAAGGGTCCTGTTGGTTCTTTATCAGATCTTGCAAAAATCGTAACGGGTAATCCGCGAAGTTCTTTCCAATTTGGGATCAAATGTGTGAGGAAATAGACCCACTTATCTTCATGTTTTCCAACATATATGTGTCCACCACGATGTTGCGAATTTGCGACAACTAGGCGGATTAACTCACCTACATCTTCCAATTCAAACATTTCTGCCTTTGAAACCATATAGGAAATTCTTTTTTCATGAATTATAAACAATAAGGTTGTGTACTTATTTTTTGATGTATTTATTATAAATAACAAAGAGTATAAGAGCTCCAATTAGGGAGACAACAAAAATAAGAAAACCTCGTGCAACAGCTTGGGTGTTTGTTTCTCCCCGAATAATAAATGTTTGATTGCTCAATGCATATACATTTTCCTTGATAGCCTCACTTCCACCAGAAACTTGGAAGAAAATAGAGACATTATAAATACCAGGGTCGAAATCTAGTTTTACCCACATTGAATCAGTATACGTTTCATTTACTGCGACATCTTTTCTTGCAGATGGGATTTCCTTTGAGACATTCAATAAATGGATGCGAGAGCCAACACCAATTGAAAAAGTTATGTTCATAGTGTGGACTTTTACATTTCCACCTGTGTTGTTGTTGTAAAAGGATCCTGCAAATAAAACACTTGATCCTTTGACTCCAGATTGACTTTGAATATACCCACCATAACCAATGTATGTTTCAGCATTGGCTACAGGAACTACAAGAAGCAGTAACATAAGTGTTCCAAGAAAAATCCGCATAGGAATCACCTATGACAATGCTTGCATGATAGCGACACGTAAATCATCATATTGTCGCTCTATTCGTGCCTCAAAAGTGTTGTCAACCCAAACACTGCCATCAGCAGCTTCGAGCTTCAGTCCACCTAAAGTCTTCAATGAACCGTCTGCCAATTTTACAGTTGTTGCATTGCCAGTCTCTTTTTCCACTTCTTTTGAAAGAGAAGACAGTTTTTCTGCAGGGAATAGTTGTTTGTCTTCATTTCGAAGCCAAAGTATTAGATCCCCACCACCAATTGCAATGGCTGCCTCTTTGAAAAAGTTTTCCAGTGTTTTGCCGTATTCCTTGCTTTTGGTGTATTTTTGAAGCTCTGTTCGCAAATCAGTTAATAAGCTTTCAATAACTTGCTCCCTTGTCTGCAAATAATCCATTTGAGCTTGCAGACGTTTTTTTGAGATTTCTTTTTGCAAGATTTGTTTAGCTTTAGCCCTTTGTTCAGTAAGGAGTTCTTGTTTTAGTTTTTCTGCCTCCTTACGGGCGCGTTCCAAAATTTCTTTGGATTCATCTTTTGCTTCTTTAATGATGAGGTCAGCCTTTCCTTTGGCTTCTTCCTCTATTGTCTTTTTAATTAAGGCAAGTCCTTCAATTGCATTATATGTCTTTGATTCAACGTCAGTCATTTTCCTTGTCATCAACATCTTTACCCGTCTTTTAATAGTTGTGAACGATTCCTCTTAATTTTACAAATTTTCAGATCATCTCCATTCCATGGGATATCCGTAAAATCGTTTCTCAAAACAGTTTGAAGTCAATAAGTTTCAGCGATTGATGCTTTTCTACAAAAACCAGACAATAGTAATTTCCAGACTAAAGAAATATTAAAGAGCTTAATAACTATAGATTATGCGGGAAAAGAAGCCAATAGCCATTTTTTATCTTTTCCGAGCTTTTGAATCTTCACTTATTGCAGCATCAGGGGTATTAGAATTCATTCTTTTGAAGGTTTACGATGTTCATCAGTTACTACTTATTTTTTTAGGAGCTTTTTTCATGATGGGAGGCATCTATGCATGGAATGATTCGCTGGATATCAAAGAGGACAAAATTAACCATCCAGAACGCCCAATACCATCAGGAGCATTTACAATTGCCCAAGCAAAGGTGCTGGGAACAATTTCATTTATTATTTCATCAATTTTCCTTGCATGGCTTTCAATGAAAATTCTTATGTTAGGGATTATTGCAGCATTTGTTGGAGTTATGTACTCAAAAACTACAAAGAGAATTATTTTTGGGAAGAATTTGACAGTCATAATGTCAGCTTTAATTGGTGCAGCAACAGTAGCTTTTGTAATTTCCAATTCGTTGAAAACCATATCTTTAGCTTTTCTTTTGTCAATTGTTCTTTTGCTTTTTGGGTATGAAATACTAAAAGATATGCAAGACATTTTTGGCGATCATGCAGTGGGGATAACAACCATTCCGCATTTAGTTGGATGGGACAACGCCACATTAATTGCAGGAACTACATTCACGTTATCTTGTGTAGCAATTGGCATTTATTTTCAATTTTCAGGGTTACTGTTTGAAAGTTTTGTTTCATATATAACGGCAGTTTTACTTATTCCAATATTTTTTATTCTCCATACATATCCACAAAAGATTTCTTTGGTTAGGATGGTTGCAATACTAGTTGTTGGAATTGCTTTGAATACTGTCGCTTTGTCGATTTACATAAGAGAAAAATGAGGAAATAAAGGATTACAAAAGATTAAATGGAAACAGGATTAGAAAATTCCCATGTTATTTTCTTTGATAGAAACAAATAACATTGCAATGGGATAATCCATGGATTTGCCCATTCATAGATGTAAGGGGTTTAAATGCAATAAAACAAGCATAATTTGAAAAAGCTTTTATCTCTAACATTCTGCCGCAGGTACATTTTACATGGGCAGTGTTTCAAGGGAAAAAACCCACAAAGTAAACAAACCTTTGATTTCTTATTTTCAAATTGTGAAGGAATACAATTCCATTATTGAATGAGTTTAGAAAACAATCCAACTTACCCTTTTTAATTTAGTTGAATTTAGTTTTCAATTGTAAGTTTTATAACAACCACATTTTATTTTGCGGACATTTTACTAAAAAAAATATAATTTACAAAGGATAGTATATAACTTATGACACAGTTTGTATCATTTGAAAAGGGAATTGAAGTAAATGGGCAAACAATTTATGCAATTGTTGATGCAATGGCTGTTAAATTCTTGACTGAGAAAATTTTTGAACAGGCAGGATTACCATCAATTTCAGAAATACAATCAAATCCACATGGGTGGTATTCACAACAGAAATGGCTTGATGCATTCAAAATGATTTCAGATAAGATTGGACATTCATCTCTATTGGCAATTGGGAAAAAAATTCCAGAAAACGCACAATTTCCCTCAGATATAGATTGCATTGAAAAGGCACTTGCGTCAATTGATGTGGCATATCACATGAACCATAGAAATGCAAAAGGCGAGGTGTTATTCATTCCTGAGACAGGAGAAATGCTTGAAGGAATTGGTCACTATAAATTTGAAAAAATTGCCGACACTAAAGGAATTATGGAATGTGAAAATCCCTATCCTTGTGATTTTGATCAAGGGATAATTATTTCAATGGCAAGAAAATTTGCGAAATTTGCAATTGTAGAACATATGGGTGGACCATGTCGAAAGAAAGGGGATAATCTATGTCGATATGAAATAAATTGGTAATAATCTTAACATTTGCAATAATTCTTTCATATTAGTTATTTTTGATAAAATTGAACATCAAAAATATTTATACATTTTAAGAAACAGTATGTCTTTTTGTTAATTCAAAGGAGATGGACTTTTTAGGTTTTTTTCAACGGAATATAATTGGATAAATTGTTTATAAAAATCCCAATGCTTTTTGTTAGTCAAGAGAACTTTTAGGGAAACAATTTCATATTATATTCTTTCATAGGAGGGAATAACCGTATACCAGTCTTTTCTTCTACCCACTTGATTGTTTTTTCATAGAATTGAAGATAATCAAATGAGTTGATATTGTTGTTAAGAGTTGGGATACTAAATTGCTTGACTATTTCATTTGCTTTTTCATAGCCTGCTGCATCATGTCTCAACACGGCAGATAGGGGATCCCAAAACAATGTTCGGAATAGTTTTTCTTGGGAGATTTGGGTTCCGTCAGCAAGTATTACTTGACCTGCATGTATTGAGTAGCCTACACCAACACCGCCACCACCGTGAAATGACACCCATGTTGCACCAGAAAGGGCATTTCCAAGAAGGTTGAGAACAGGGTAGTCAGATATTGCATCACTCCCGTCTTTCATTCCTTCAGTTTCCCTGAATGGAGATGCAACAGAGCCACCGTCAAGATGATCCCTACCAATAATTATAGGTGCCTTTATTTTCTTTTCATGGACAAGTTTGTTAATCAGCATACCAAAAGCGGCTCGTCCCCAAAATCCAGCCCAAAATACTCTAGCAGGAAGTCCTTTTTCAAAGGGAATATATTTGTCTGCAAGGTTTAGCCAGTTAACAAGTTGCACATCTTTATCAAAGAGCATTTTTGCATATTTGTCCGTTGTTTTAATATCTTGAGGGTCATTGGAGAGGGCAACCCATCGGAAAGGTCCTTTTCCAACTGCAAAAAGATTACGAATGTACTTAATGACAAATCCCTCAAAGTCATATGCATTTTCAACACCTGCCTTATATGCCTGTGTTCTGATATTGTTACCGTAATCAAACGTTTCTGCGCCTCTTTTTTGAAGTTGAAGCATAAGTTCCACATGTTTTTTGACAGTCTGGTATGAAAGCTTTGTATATTCTTCAGGATTTTCCTCTCTCATTTTGATAGCTTCTTCATAAGTCAAGGTATCAGGGAAATATCCATACAGCATATCATGAGCAGATGTTTGATCTGTAAGGATAAGAGGAGTGATGTTGTTGTCAACAAGATATTGGAGAAGTTCTGTTGCATTACAATGGACACCTATCGAAACAGGTTGATTTTTTTCTGCAAATTCTTTTGCAAGTTTTATGGCCTCTTCAGGAGTTTTTGTCTTATAATCAAGATAAGGAGTGCCTCGGTCTCTTCCAAGATTATATATTCGGTCTATTTGATTTTGGTTCACCTCGGCAATAATGGCTATCTTACCTGCCATTTTGAATGCAAGAGGTTGTGCACCGCTCATCAAGCCCAGTCCAGCTGAAACAGCGAGTTGTTTTTCAAAGTTTGATAATTTTGGATTTCTTGCTTCTGCTTGCCTAATAGCTTCTGCAACTGTTTCATAAGTACCTTGAATGATACCCTGAAGACCAATAAAAATGAAAGATCCCGCAGTCATTTGCCCATAGACAGTTAATCCTGCTTTAACAAATTCATTGAAATGATCGACCCATTTTGGTACAATCAGGCTATTTGTAATAACTACCCGTGGAGCCCATTCATGTGTCAATGTTTTTCCATATGGAACCCCGGATTGGAGAAACAAAGTTTCATTTGGTTCAAGATTATCAAGAAGTTCAAGAGTCCTGTATAGGGCTTTCCAATTTCTTGCAACCCTACCAGATCCTCCGTAGATAAATAGAGTTCCCCAATCTGCACCATTATGGAGATTGTTGAGAATGGCTCGTTTGACTGCTTCTGTGGGCCAACCAGCTTTTGTTGTTGGTTTAAGGGCATCTTCCCCTTTTGGCAGGGGAGGAATTGTATCAGGCTTTAAATCCAGCCGTAATTGTTTTTCGAGTGGAAGCCTATGTTTTCCTTGGATTATTTCGTCGATTTTATAGCTTTTCACAAGTAAATGCTAGAGAGAGTTTTAAGAAATTTGACATGGATTGTTGGACGATGTCCCAATACCTCAATAGTATTTGGTTTGAAAGTTGATACGAGGGTCTATATTGCACCACTGAAAAACTGGGGGGATTGCAGTGACTGAAGTGAAGAAGCGTATTCAACCATCATGGTATATAATGGTCTTGTATTGATGAAACGGAACTGTTCAAGTCCTTGACGTATTTCGGGAATGGGAAGTTCGTCATAGTTAGGATTTGGATCAAGGGTTGCATCCATTTTCATTTTGTATCCAAAGCCGTCAAGTTCAAGGAGTTCCTTGAAAATTCTTTTTTCGTCTTTTTCTTGGATTTCAAAATACCGGGCAGGTCTTTCGGTAGAATTGTTGAGAAGCTGTGTTTCAAAGTTTGGAGGTGGGAGGACAAGTCTCATGGGATTGATATGATAAAGATAAAAACGTTTAACGATTGTTTTTGCATCCCTGAGTTGGATTGCTGCTGAGCAATTGGGATCTAATGCCTGAATAATTCTTCCAAATGCATTTTTTTCATTTAAATAAGCAGAAGTGGGTTTGTCAGTTGCAGGAGGAAGAACAATAAGATTAAACTTAATATTTGGAAAGAGATGACGATGTTCTGGAAGAATTAGATTTTCATAGATGACAGGATTGTTATCTCCAGTCAATGGAATTGGGTCCCTAATGAAGTCACCCCTGTTGAATATTGGGGTTCCGTCATCATGGAAGTCAAGTGGAAGTCCATAAGCTACTTGCATTATTGATACTTTATTTGTAGTTGAATTAATTTTTATGGGATGAAAGAAGATTTTTGCAAGAAAGTTTGTATGAAAATTATATAGGAACTGTTCATTTTATAAATTGAGATAGAAAATTTGAGTAGGTGCATTATGGAAGGCAATGATGAAGAAAGGTTCAAACCATTGGAACGTCTGAAAAAAAAGATGATGGTAGAGAACCTTTATATCTGGATATTAGTGTTGCTTAATGAAGATAAAAAATATGCTTATGAATTAAGGAATGAAATCAAGGAGAGGTTCGGATTTGCCCCTGCCACAGTAACATCATATGCAGTTCTTTACAAATTGAACCGTGAAGGGTATGTGGAGACAATTACGCAGAATCCATTCCCTAACCGAAAGTATTACCAGATCACACCTAAAGGGGAAAAATTAATTAAAGAGACAAAGAAAGTATTCAAGGATCTTTATCGCATGTTATTTGATGAGAATATAGAATAATCAAAAATAATTAATTAATGCATAAGAATAGAATTATGTTATATTGAAGCAAGCTTCTGTTTGACAATCGAAGAAACAACTTTTCCATCTGCTTTTCCTTGGAATTTTGCCATTGTTTTTCCAATGACAAGACCCATGGCACCCATTCCTTTTGCTTTAACTGTTTCGAGGTTTTGGTGGATGATTTCATCCACTACTTTTTCGATTTCAGATGTATCAATAGGTTTAATGCTGAATTTTTTGATGGCCTGCTTCGGGGAAATTTGCGTTTTGCTTTCTGCAATACCTTGAAGTACGGGAAGAATAGATGCTTTAGTAATCTTTTCAGCAGCGATTTGCTTGAATATCTCAAGAAGGTGCTCTTCAGTAATCTTTTCAACATCAAATCCTTTTCTTCTTAAATCAACAATGTCTTGAAGTAATGTTGTGGCAACCAATGTAGGTTTGACACCTGTTTCTTCAACTATCTTTTCAAAAAGAATATTATCATGATGATTGTACAATTGTTTTGCAATGTCTTTAGGAAGCTTTAGGACATTTATATAGCGTTGAAGTCTTTCTTCAGGCATTTCAAAGGTAAGATTGTTTATTTTTTCCAAATATTCATCGGTAATTCTAATTGGAGGAGAATCGGTTTCAGGATACATTCTTGCCTTTCCGGGTAATGGTCTGAGGAAGCCTGTAGTTCCATCAGGACGGGGAGCTCTTACTTCAGGAGGGAGAGGGTTAGAATCAAGCCAAACTCTCATAATTTGTTTGATGTTTTCAATAGCTTGATAACCAATTGCTTCTGATCCCACTACAAGAAGGAAAGCATCTCCATCTTTTAGTTTCAGTGATTTTGCAACGTTGTCTTTCTCTTTTTGGGTAATGCCAAATTTCGGTAATTCATCACTATGGAGAATACCACCTGCGTTGGCAGTAACCTTTGCAATTTCAGATAGTTCTGTTCCAACCCTATAGTTTTCTTGAAGTTCGAAAGCCAATAATCCGTCAAACTTTGGTAATCTGGCACCAATAACCTTTTTCTTTTGTTTTAATGCTTTTTGAATGAATTTTGCTTGGCAATTTTGAAACACACTTGTAACATCATTTGGTTTGATCATGTTTATGTTTCTTTTGTTGAAATTTCTTTCTTTTAAATAGGAAAGGAATTCAAGCATCCGCAATTGCCTGATTGCCTCATTTTTCACGTAAAGTGGAAGCAGTTCGAGATTTTGGACACCTTTGATTTCAATGCGAGTGCCTTTCTTTACAGAAACATTGATGTCTTGGCGGATTGTTCCCAATCCTCTTTTGACATACCCAGTCGTTCTTAATAATGTCCCAATGCGTAGGGCAGTCTGCAGGACTTCTTCAGGAGTATGCATGTTAGGTCCAGTTGCAATTTCAATTAGAGGGATTCCCAATCGATCCAGCCTAAATGATCTACCTTTTTCTGATTTTCCAACGTTTTTTGCTGAATCTTCTTCCACATTTACCTGATAAATGTAGATTTTTTTCCCATTAACATCAATGAATGAATTTTCACCACCATAGGCAATTTGAGCTGTTCTTTGGAAGCCACTAGTATTACTTCCATCTATAATTGTCTTTCTGCAGACAAGAATTTCGTCAAAAATATGGAGGTTGAAGAGTTTTTTTGCAATTGCAATGGATCTGAACAATGCATTTGGGTTAATTGGGAAAATTGGTTCTTCATCAAGTTCAACAAGACATGTTGTGTCATAATATCCTTGATAAAAGAGCTTCTGTTTCTTCGTCTTTTCAAATGTTGCGGCTATATCAACTTTTCCAGTTTCTCCACTGACTGCCCTTAGTTCCCTTTCCACAACAAAGTTAGGTTCGTCATCCCTAATAACAGCGGGACATGTGCAAAACAATTTAGAACCATGTTTTTGTTGCATTGGATCAGAATCAACATATGGGGCATAAAGCTGTTGATGGAATTCAAGTCCAACTTTTAGACCTTCTTTTTCAAAATCAATAGTTTCAGGTACTTTGATATTCATTTACATATACCCTCCAAAATTGCTCCTTTGTGTAATCTCCCCAGCGATGTTTGTAGTCATCATTTGTTTGACTTCCTCAGAATTTTCAGTGTTGCCGAGAACCCATCCAAGTTTAACAAGAGCAGTTTCTGAAAGCATATCGCTTAGATAAGTAACTCCTGCCAAATAATTGGTTCTTAGTGCACGATAAACAAAGGGGTGCGTACGTCCATAGATGCATTGGCTTGTCATTCCAATAAAAGCACCTTCTTCAATTGCCCGTTTCATAGGTTCTGTCCATGACCTTTCTTTTTCTTCTTTTGGAGGGAAGGTTGGGGTATGTCCTAACCCTGTACCCTCTATAATAAACCCTTTAGTTCCTTTGTCTATATGCCAATCAAGGATTTCAGGAGAAATTCCAGGATAAATTTTGATAAGAGCAACTTTTGGATCATAATTCGTGTTTAAATCAATCTCCCGTTTTTCTCGTTTAGGTAAATCATTTCTAAGGATTGTAATTTCCCCTTTTTCAGAAATTCGTGCATATGGTATATCTCCGATTGTTTTGAATGCATCCCTGCGAGAAGTATGCATTTTTCTCACTCTTGTGCCAGGTGAGGCAAGGCATGCATTATCTTCGGTAGATTCATGCATGACTACAGACACTTTTGCAAAATCTGCTTTTGCAGCTACTCGTGCTGCGGAAATAAGATTCAAGGCACCATCAAATGAACCTCTATCAGATGATCTTTGCCCACCAGTCATTGCCACAGGGGCAGGAAGATTCTGAACCATGAAGCTTAGGGCTGCCGAGGTATATCCCATCATGTCAGTTCCATGCATAATGACTATACCTTCACTCCCATTTTCAAATTCCTGATATATTTCTTTTGCAATTATTTGCCATTGTTTGTATGCAATATCCTCGCTGGCCATTTGAAACAAGGGATTAATGGTCTTAAAAACAACCTCATCCAATAATTCAGGGAGGCTTGCAAATACCTCCTCAGGTCTACTTGCCATGAAAACCCCTCCAGTAAGATAATCAATCCTACTGGCGATTGTTCCTCCAGTAGCTAAGAGAGAAATTTGTGGCAAGTTTTCCTTTTGGGAAAGTTTTGCCTTGGGGAATTGTTCAAGTTTGAATGATTTCCCAGTATCAATAATTTTCAATTTTGGAGAATATCTAACACCTACATTATATCCATTTTTTTGTTTAAGGATGATAACATCTGGATCACCCATTTCTGTTTGTGGGAGGAGATTTCCTTCGATTTTTGCATCTTTTGCTTCAATGACCAGATAATCACCGATTTTGATCTTGTTTTGTTTGAAAACATCTAGAACTTGTTTTGAATAGTTGCCATATGCCAAAGCTGTTTTTGTTGTCATTTCTTGAATGGTTTTTAATTGCCATATTTATTTATGTCCTGTTTTAGTCAGGAATTAAGGTGAAGCTTTTTTCTGTTGTTCCTTAAAGGATTCCCAGATTGCCTTTATTCGATCTGCAACAATTCCCTCTCCAGTTACACCATCTTCGTTTACTTTAAATCGATCCATAACTACAATTGTATGGGAGTCTTCGTAAAGTTTAACATTTTCAGGTCTGAATACTTTTGATAATTCTTGTGCAAGTCCAAATATGTCAAAAGGAACTTCTCCAAGTGTTATATAGGAAACAATATCTCCTGCAATAAAGATTTTGAAGAATTTTTTATTATCATCAGAGACAGCGTCATTAAGAACAAGAGAAAGATCTTCATTAACACCTCGTAAAATACCTGTAAATGTTTTTCCGTCTTTGGTATTGACAACAATTTTCTTATTGAACAAGCTTCTGATTTCTGAGAAGAACGAACGTTTAGGTTGGCTCATAGACTATCCATAGTAATTGCTTTCTTAAGTTTTTTAACAAGGAACAGATGATTTAGAATCTTAAGAAACACATTTGCGCGAGCCTGTTGCTTTAGCAATCATTATTAGCAACTTTTATGAGGTTAAGATGTGTCATTTGAGATAAAAAGATGGGATGGATTGGGAAAGATAGCGAATTTCCAAGTTAATGGAAAAAAAATGGAAACACCTGCCCTCTTTCCAGTGGTACATCCAGTTTTGCAATCAATTTCTGCAAAAAGATTGAAAGATGAATTTGGATTTAACCAGATAATAACCTCTGCATACCTACTTAAGAAAAAAATTGACCAGGGAATAGAAGTAAAATCCATCCACAGTTTTTTGGAATTCGACGGTATAATTATGATGGATTCAGGGGCATATCAACTTATGGTGTATGGAGATGTTGAACTAGATCAAGAAGGATCAATGGAACTGCAAAGGAAAGTTGGTGCAGACATTGGGGTAATTCTTGATCATCCAATTGGCTATAATGTATCCTACATTGAAGCGAGGAAGCGAGTGGAAACAACCATTGAAAGGGTAAAAGATGCAATTTCACAAATGAAGGATGAAGACCCCATATGGACATTTCCAATTCAAGGTGGACGATATGAGGAATTGATTGAAGAATATTTAGAAAAATGCGGTACGGAAGACAATTTGACAAATTTTGGATTTTTTGCATTAGGTAGTGTTGTTCAAGTCATGATAAATCAGGATTATGAAACAATGGTAAAAATGATTACAACTGCAAGAAAAATGATGCCTGTTGAAAAGCCTTTTCATCTTTTTGGAGCGGGACACCCTGCTATGTTTGCCCTAGCAGTTTTTTTGGGTTGTGATACATTTGATTCTGCGGCATATAGCCTTATGGCCAATGATGACAGATACATGACAAGCCAAAGAACATACAAGTTAGGGGAATTAAAGACACTACCTTGTGTTTGTCCTGTATGTAATGGAAGAACAATAGAAGACTTACAAAAAATTAAGAAAGAAAAAAGAAAGACATTATTAGCAGAACACAATCTTTGGGTATCTGTTGAAGAAATAAAAAGAATAAAACTGGCTATTGAAAGAGGGAATCTTTGGGATTTAGTATGGTTGAGGGCAAATAGTGTACCGAATCTAGGGCGTGCAACAAAGCTAGCCATTCAGTTATATATGGAAGACCCCAAGTTTAGGGAAATAATTATTCAGGGGACGCCAATTTCAAAACCTTATGCACTCAATGTTTTTTCACCCCATGATTTGATGAGACCAGAAATTTTACGGGTAAAGGGATGGGTAAAAGAATATTTGGGCACAGTTGATATAAAAAATCCAATTATTGTCTTTTTTGAATTTGGAAAGTCAAGTTTTAGAAAACTTCCAGATTTATTGTTGAAAGAAGTTCCAAGTGAGGTTGTTCAACGATTGTTCATATTTAGTCCTATTTTCGGTGTGTTTCCTTTTGGGATTTCAGAAAGCTATCCATTAAGTCAAAATACCTCGGAATTGACTTATAATGAGATATCAGTTGCAGATATTCGTGAACAGATAAGGAAATTTCAAGGAAAAATCACAATCATAAAACCAATCAGCATCAAAAAAGATGTCATTGAATCATTATTCAATGGATATGAATTTGAAATAATTGAAAGTGACAAACCAGGGACAATGATAGTGAATTTACAATCTATCGACAGCAGGTATTCCCAAAATTGAAAGACCAGTTGCAATTCCTTTTTTGAGGGCAGTCACTACCCACAATAAAGCTTCTTTAGTTTGTTCTTCTGCTGACAGAATGGGGTTTTGCTCATAGAACTTCATGAACTTTTGAGCCAATTCATAGCACCATGAAGCAATTTTTGAGGGGTTCATGTCGTTTACGGCATCCATTAAACGCTGCTCAAATGTTGCTAGAAGATCAATAATATCTATTGTTTCCTTATTTTCTGCGAGAATCTTCCAATCAATTTCATCAATGGATCTTCTTGGAACTGCCTTTCTTAATATTCCTGCTGCTCTTGCATGTGCATATAAAATGAATGGACCAGGATTCCTTTTAAAATCAAGTTCCCTATCCAAATCAAGGACAATTTTTTTATTTGGGTCTGTATCAATTAATGGAAAACGTGTACTTGCTAAAGTCACCGCGGTCAACAATTTTTCTTCCTCTTCCCAAGTTTCATCTTCAAATTGCTTGAATGCTGCTTTTTTTGCCATTCTTGCACGAATTTTTGTTTCATCATAATATTCGTCAGCAGTGATGTAGATTGCCTGCCTACCACTCATTTTCCTTCCAAGGAGTTCTACTAGTCCATAACGATAATGAATTAGATTTTTCGCAGCATGTTTTTCACCAAGTAGATAGAGTGGAAGCAACAATTGAAATTGTGGAAGTGTTTGTTCATCACTTATTACATTATAAACTTTTTCTGGATTGAATTGATGGAATTTGTAGAGCGAATATGCGATGTCTTTTGTTGGGTAGAGTGCGGTTCCATCACTTCTAGTCAATTGAAGATCTGGAATGTCTCCTTTTATAGGAATGGATTTTTTGTCCAATTTTAATTCTTGATACATTTTATTAATGAGTTGCTTTGGATAAGTAAACCTATAAGTTCCATCATGAAGAGAAAGTGTATTTTCAAGTTTAGCCAATTTATCCACGATTTTTTTGGGAGACCCATTCCATGTAATATCAGATTCATAGTCAAATGCATCAAAATCAACATTATATCTTTTAAGTGTCCATTTGAAAGCAGAAATGGTCCAATCGGTCAATTCACGGAAAAGAGAATTTATAGACTTATCATTTCCTTTTTCATATTTTTCAAGGTATTCTGAAGTTTTAGCAATAAGATCTATTTTTTTAACGTTTTTCTTGAGAATATCAAACAATTCAGGGAACCTAATTTTCAGGGAATTAACTGTTGCAACATATTTTTCCGCTTCCTTTGATTCTTCTTTGAGCTTGTTGATTTGTCTGTTAAGTTTTGAAATTTTTTGTTTTGTTGCCTTTGTATTCTTTTCTTTTTTCAAATTTTCGACTTCTTTTTTGATTTCATTAATTTTGTCAGTATAGTATGCGTCAATTTTCTTCAAATCTGTAGCTGTCAAGGTGTACCGTGATTTTGATACAGGAATATCCTTTTTTCTTGCATTTTGTTTAATAGTTTGAATTGAATAGAAAGAATTCATAATTGCATAAACTTTTCCTATCCAATGATCAAATTTTACGTCTGGATATAGCTTTTCCTTTTTCAAAAATTCATATCCAATAACGGTAAAGCCAATTTGAAGACCAACGTCATTAATATAGAAGTGCCTTCTCACTTCATACCCTGTTGCCTTTAGAATTCTTGCAAAAGTGTCTCCATGGATTGTATTTCTAAGATTACCTACATGAATGGGGGCAATCGGATTGGCAGAGGTATGTTCTACAATGACTATTTTACCCATGTTTTTGGAAGATTGACCGAAGTTTTCAGAAAGCACATCTTTCAATGTATTCACAATATTTCCTGCGCGATATTTTTTTAATTCTTCAGGGTTGATTTTAAGGTTAATAAAAACAAGAGTGTGTTTTCCCTTTTTGGTTTCACTTGGAAATGCATTTTGAACAAGAGGAATTGCATCCATTATTTTTTGTGAAAGGCTCTTAGCAACCAGAAATGGGTCATCAGATCGTTCTGCCAAGGGATTTACAATGAATGCAAATTCAGCTTTTCCATGCAGTGATTTAATTACATGATCAAGGCGTATGTTTTTTTTAAATCCTTCATTTTTAAGAAGTTCATTAATTTGACTTTCCAATTTCTTTTGCATTCAAAACTGAAAGGATATCTATGCAATTAATATTTGTGTTAAATACTGATATAAATGAGGTCAGGATTTATAGATTTCAATAATTTTGCTCAGGAGATCAATAGCATCCTCTTTCTTTCTTTGAAAACTGTTTCTTCCAATAATTGAGCCAAATCCACCGCCTTTATGGATTTCTTGTATTTCCTTTAAAATTTCCTCTGTTCCTTTTGCAGGTCCTCCAGAGAAAATCACAACCCTTTTGCCTGCAAAAGCGGATTGTATTACATGGGATACCCTTTCATGAAGTGTTGATTTTGGTATGTTTTCGTAGTATGGAACTGCCTCTTTTAGTGCGATATGGTCACTAGGAGGCTTTACCTTAATGAAATCAGCACCCATTTGTGCTGCAATTTGTGCTGCATAGGCAACTACGTCCAATGCGGTTTCATCCTTTTTTGAAAGTTGTTCTCCTCTTGGATAAGACCAAACAATTGCAGCGAGTCCAACATCATGTGCATCCCTGATAAAATCACGTAATTCATGGAACAATGTATTAGTTTGGGCTGTGCCAGGGTAAATTGTAAAACCTACTGCTGAACAACCAAGTTCTAATGCATCTTCAATGTTTGAAGTTAAAGCAGATTTTGGATTTTTAGTCTTATAGAGGGAGTTGTTGTTGTTAACTTTCAGGATAAGGGGTATTTGACCAGGATATTCGTTTGCAGCCATTTGGATAAAACCAAGAGGGGCGGCATATGCATTAAGACCAGCCTCGATTGCCAATTCAACATGATAAAGAGGATCATATGCAGGAGGATTTGGTGCAAATGACCTTGCTGGACCATGTTCAAACCCTTGGTCTACCGGAAGAATTACAAGCTTTCCAGTTCCAGCAAGTTTACCTGTTTCAAGCATTTTTCTTATGTTTCCTCTAACGCCTGGATTTAAATGACCGTACCACTGTAGAATTTCACTTGTTCTACTCATCAGTTAATAAGAAAAAGAATTGGTTTAATAGATTTTGGAATTTTACTGTTCAAGTGATTATATTTTCTAAGTTTATGGATTTCAGGTTATGACCTTAAATAAGGAAATTGATATGGATTGACACAAATGCTAAGTAAGATTTTTGGATCAAAAGATATTGCTGAATCCAAGTCAATGTTTGAGAAAGTATACCAGGAAAATAAGTGTGAAATAGACGTAATCATAGTAATTGATTCTACAGGAAAGGGGGTATATTCGTATGTTCCCAATAATTCGAAAGCAAAGGTTGATGAAAGTCTTATCTCAATGTTCATATCTGCAATCAATAATTTTTCTCAAGAAATTTTTGATAAAAATAGTAATCCTTCCATCAATGTAATGCATGGAGAGTTAGGGATACAAGTTGAAAGCAAGGAAAATTATTGTATTGCAATAATTGGGAGAAATCCCAATGAAGAGCTTAGGAAAACGATTCTTGAAGCGTTAGACTATGTCAATACATTTTTTGGGGATTTTGATGCATCCTATGAAAACGAAGCATTTGATAAGAATTTACATTTATTTATGAAACAAAAATTTTCAAAATTTATTGGTAGTTAACTTACATCATGCCAGGCATACCGCCCATTCCTCCCATGCCACCCATACCACCAGGCATGCCACCAGGTGGAGCTTGATTATTTTCTTCCTTCTTTGTGGCAATGACATCATCAATGCGGAGGATCATTTCTGCAGCTTCAGATGCTGACTTGATGGCTTGTTTTTTGACACGGATAGGTTCAATAATGCCTTTTTCAAACATATTAGCAATTTTACCCTCTTCAACGTCAATACCCCATCCCTTTTTCTTAGGACCATATGTTGAGATGAGTTCAGCTTCAATTTCGATGGGATCCAATCCTGCATTTTCTGCAAGGGTAGCAGGAATAATCAGAAGGGATTCAGCGAATGCCTGGATTGCCAATCTTTCTTTTCCAGGAGTTTTTTTGGCGAGCTTTTCGATTATTTGGTTCAAGTGGATTTCAACAGCACCACCGCCAGGAACAACCTTTTTGTCCTCCACTACATTTCGAACCACGGAAAGTGCATCAGTCAAAGCTCTTTCGGCCTCATCAGTTGCATACTTTGATGATCCTCTCAATAAGATTGTTACTGCAAGGGGAGAGGCACATTCTTCAATGAAAATGTAGTCATCTTCACCTAGTTTGGTTTGGAATACCTTTCCTGCTTTTCCAATATCTTTTTCACTCAATTCATCAAGTGAGGTGACAATATTTGCACCAGTTGCCTTTGCAATTTTTTCCATGTCACTCTTTTTAACCCTTCTAACTGCAGCAATTCCTTTTTTAGCCATGAAATACTGGGCCATATCGTCAATTCCTTTTTGGCAAATGACCACATTTGCACCAGATGCTGCAATTTTCTCAACCATTTCCTCAATCATTCTTTGTTCATTGTCTAAGAATTGCTGGACTTGCATTGGATCTGTAATCCTGATTTCTGCATCAAACTCAGTCTTGTTGACCTCAATGTTTTGGTTGATTAGGGCAATTTTGGCATCTTTAATTTCTTTAGGCATTGCTGGATGAAGGAATTCCTTGTCAATGGCAATACCTTTTATGAGAGATGATTCTTCAAGTGATTTGCCTTGTTTCTGCAGAATCTTTACGTTGTCAAGATCAGCGACATATGAACCGTCCTCTTGTTCTTCCTTGATATGAAGCACAGCATCAATTGCAAGTTCTGCAATATGCTGTTTTGCTGTATGGACGCTTTTACTGTTTAAGGAAGTCAAAGCTATTGGCAATAAGCTTTCCTTGTCTATGGACACTTCTTTTGCAATGGAATCCAATGCTTCAATGGCTGCTTCAGCTGCGATCTTGTAACCATCAACAATGGTTGTCCCATGGACTTTCTTTTCGAGAAGTTCGTCACCTTTCTTTAAAAGTTCACCAGCAATGATCACAGCAGAGGTTGTACCGTCTCCGACTTCCTTGTCTTGTGATTTTGCGACTTGGATAATTAATTTTGCAGCGGGATGCTCCACATCAAGTTCATCAAGAATAGTAGCCCCATCATTTGTGATGATTACGTCACCAAGGCTATCTACGAGCATTTTATCCATACCCAAAGGACCAAGAGTGGATCTAACCGCTTCGGCTATTGCAGAAGCAGCTGCAATGTTATTTTTTTGGGCTTCTCTCCCAGTATTCCTTTCAGTATTTTCTTTCAATATAATTACAGGTTGACCATTCATTACCATGTTAACCACTCCTTTTGGGGGTACTAGTATTTGATATTACCAATTATATGTAATGTTCATTTCTTTTAATATTGTACGATAGATACCAATGATGAAATCATACGAAAGAAGGGCTACTTTCTATTTTTCCCAGACATATAAATGATGATTGGTTAAATAAACCTTGATAGAAAAAGGAAATACAAGGTATTATTGCGAAATTTTTTTTTCACTATGCTAATTTAGGTAAGTTACCAAAAATACCAAACTAGGTGAAGAAGTATTTTTTAATATCCTTATAAGGGAAAAGCATTCCTTTTTTTATTAGTGATTGATGAAGCATGGCTGTTCAATAAAGATGGAATGCCCATTTGGTCCTATTCAATAAATCCTTCAGGATACAATGAAGCCTTAATAGGAACAATTATAGGAGCATTAACCCTTTTTTCTTCTGAATTTTCAGGAAAGGAAATTACCTCAGTAGAAATGGAGGATAAGGTATTTCATATTAAGCCATTCGGCGAGATAGGTATATTGGTAATAAATGGTGATAAGTCAGACCTCCAAAATACAAAGATTCAAAATATTGTTAACAAGATCAATGCATCAATAGACCTATTGCATCAATCCGAACATATAGATTTGAAATTGCTTGATGAGGAAACTTTAAAATTTTACTTAAATGATCTCTTGATATCATTGGAAAAGGTTATGGATGAGTTAGCAGGAAAGTCCCCCAAACAGCAACACAAGGTAAATATTCTTGAAATAAACTTTTTCAGGAAATTGCAAAGGATTTCTTCCGATTTGGAAAATGATGAAATAGGAATATTGGTATTAGATGAATCATTGTCAGAATTAGGTACGGTTACATCTGAAAAAGTCAATAAATCAATCCTTAGCAAGATAAAGAATCATTTTGTAGGGTGGACTAAAGGGAACCCATTAGACAGGACAATGTTCCCCCATTTTATATTTACAAAAGAGTATGGGGTTAGAATTAAAATAATTAAGGGAATAATATGCATTGTTGTTATGAAATGGCGAGGAGGAATAGGGAATTTGCAAGACTATAACAGGTTAAAGTCTTGGACATCACTCATTACAAAACTGATCAGCTAACGTTCGAATTTAAAGCTAATCTTCACCCTAGTTCGATATAAGACAATTTTTCCATTATCAATTTTTGCATCCATTTCAATAACCCGCAGTACCCTTAAATCTCTCAGTGATTTTGCAGCTTGGGTAACTGCATTCTGTGCGGCGTCTTCCCAACTAATCTTTGATGTGCCTACAATTTCTATGATTTTATAGGTTGACGGTTCTTCAGTAAAATCATTCATATGAAAGAAATGCAATCCATTGATTTTAAACATTAATTATTTGGGATGGAAAGACGCAAATGCTTATTTTAGGGAACACAAAAATTAGGATGTGGGAAAATATATTTTTGGGATTAAATGCAAGGAATGTGGTTCAAGATGGAATTTGAATGTAGAAATGGGGTTTAACCGAATGAAAAGCATAGCTGCAATTTGTACGTGTGGCAACATTTTTGCAGGGCAATTAAATTGTGATAAGGTGATAAAAGTTTTTGGAAGTAGGGAGATTGTTTTTCATGATAAGATTGAAGAGAATTTGATGAAAAGCATACTTCTTACCAATGGTTCATTTCAACCGATCAACGAAGATGCAAAAAAAAGTAATTATGCAACACTATTGTCTGAAGAGTAGATTTTTTTTGTCAGGAAATAAGATGGAATAGTAAATACAATAGTAATGGAGATAAGGATAAACAATATTTTGTTGATTGGAAAGGGATTGTCTGGAACAAAGGGATGGTGGTTTGAATAATATTCCTCAAGATTATTAAAACCATCAGCATCTGGGTCCATTTTGTCATCTTTCTTTAAAGGATTCAAAGAATTATAGTATTCCCATCCATCAGGAACCCCATCAGAATCGGAGTCCTCAGAAAGTGGATTTGTACCAATCTTGTTTTCAAGATAATTAGAAAGACCATCATTGTCATTGTCCATTAAATCATCAGTTTTGTTGTGTGGGTCAAAGGAATAGCTTAATTCCCACCCATCAAGAGCACCCCCCCAATCAGTATCTGCCAGTTGTGGATCCAACCCTTCAAGATATTCGTCATAGTTTGTTAGACCATCCCCATCAACATCCAAATTTGAATCTTGCTTTGTGGGGTCAAGATCATATGCAACTTCAAAAAGATCATCCATCCCGTCTCCATCAGTATCAGATGAAATGGATGATGAACCTATATAGAGTTCAATTTCATCAGGAAGAGAATCATTATCAATATCAGATCCGATAAACCGATAACCAATTGGAAAGAAAGGAACCACTGCTATTTTCGTCAGTAACGTAATACTTCCCAATGCAAGGGGAAATGAAGTAAATTTACGGTCTGGTATCCAAACAGTTCCATTAAACAAATATGAAAAAGCATCATCTCCAAAGAGAGTTGCAGATGGAAAAGTATTTCTAAAGAGTTGAGTAATGTTGAAAGAAAGGGAGTGTGTTTTATTCCTGTAGAAATACGAATTAGTTTCCATATCTATAATAGCCATGTCTACATATGGGTATTGGTCGAGAATGCCAAGTGGAGCCAATTTCAGTGAACTTGTAATGTTGAATGGTAAAACAGTTTGGCTTATTCCATCATCCAAATAACTGGCATTAGAAGACATGTCATGCACCAGCCTAAAAAACAGCCATGAATCGACAATATTCACGTTGGTTTTCGCAATGGAAATTGAGACCCCATCCCATTTTGCTAAATAAGAAGCAGTACTATTTTCAAAATAAACCACCCATTCATTTTCAGATACATCAAAATATGCAGAGTGATTATATGTAATCCCAGGAATAAAAGCAGAAATTTGAGGGCGTTCTGTGGAAAACCATTCAAAAAAGGTAATGTTTTGGGTTGTCCCAACAAATAGCAATTCTGAACCAAAAGATTGCCAATAATATGACAGTGAAGTTTGAATAGAGGTTATTTTTCCAGGAAACCCCTTGTCAATAATGGCAAACATAGGGATTTTTTGATTTCCAAAAATTGTAATCCAAGTTACATATGCTTTCTCAAAAAAGAAGGTATTCCCATCAGACTCAATGATAGGAAACACATTGACATTTCTTACAGAATAGAAATATGAGTCGGCCTTCCATAAAGGAACAGTATTGTTTTTAGAACTGAATGGGGTTTCAATTGGATCTCCAGCATTTACGCATAAAGCCACCATCATCAAAACAATGACCAAACATCCCTTGGTTATCAATAAGATTGAATTTCTTCAAGAATATTTCAATATTGCTAGACATATCGCCTAGAGGGAATGAATTTCTTATGGAAAGAGTGCATTTTAACTAATAGGCAGTAAATTTTCAGAAAACAAGAAGCATGGAATTAACAGACAATCACACTGAATCACATCCACAGGAAATAAAGGGGTTCCTCAAAATGAAAAATAGACACTTCATATGGACACAAAACAATCACAACAAATCACAAATAAACAACAACAGAAGAATAATTTTTCAACACATTGAACAAAATTCCATAAGAAACAAAGGGGTAGAAAATCACACAACATCACAACAATAACAAAAACCCAACAATTTCAAAATCCATTGTATTGATTGCTAATTATAAGAACTGGGATCAAATATACAATGAAGACCTACTAACCTATTCCACTATATCCAATGTAACCTATGGAAATCCATCGGAAATATAAGAAACATAGGTATCAAATGAAATTTACAATAACGGCAAGCGCAAGCGGTATATTTTTGGGGGATAATTCCAATTCCACCCCTTTTTTTTCCAAATATCTTTTGATTTCATCGTTTGACGTTATTGGAGCTATTTGATGGAGATTATTTTTTGGAAAGTATTTTGAGATTTGGTCAGGCACTACATAAAAAAATTCAGTAGGTTTGATTTTTGATTTCATTGCATGGAATTTTTTTATTAATTGGTTAAGATTAGAGGTTTTAAAGACCATCAGAATTTCATTCCAGTAAGCAGATAGTATCCAAACTGTATCTTGTGTAACATGGAAGAAGAATTGATTTTGATCAATCAAGGAAAAGTCAAAAGAGATTTCTTTTTTTTTCATAATGGCTCTTATGTGTTGAAGTTGGTTTTCTGAAAAATATTCAAGCAATTGAAACTTGCCTTTAGAATCTAAAAGGTTTTTTAAGTCATTTGTATCAAGAACACCTAATGATTCAAGGATAGCAACAGTTTCCCTATCAAGTGACTTAATTGACGTCAGTAATTGTGGGTTTTTGGTGAATGGTTGAGAAGAAATCAAATTTTCCAAGGGGAACAATTCATATTCCTCAGAAATTTCAGGGATATTTTGAGTTTGTAACATCAACAACAAATGCAGAATTAAGAATAAAAACTTAGTATTTTCGGGGATACTTTCGTCTTGAACCACGATGTTTTGTAAAAGTCTTGGGATAATGGTCCTTTTTTTCATCCCTAGTGAATAGCCTATGTTTTTCTTCAGGGTTAGATATCTCTTCAATGATTCTTTTGACAATTAAGGATTTTATGTCTTTGACTTCTGTTCTTTGTTCGATATCTTCAAAGGATTCAAAGGGCTTAATTTTCCTCTGTTGAAGAATGCTTTCACGGGATTTCTTTCCAATTCCTTTTACCAGCTGAAGAGAGTGTAGTCTAATACTAACAGGAGTTGCTTTGTTAACCCAATCCACAAATTCCCTTTCCCTTTCTTCCACAATTTTTGTCACGGCCAATTCAAGTTGTTGGGTCGCTAAGGAAGTTAATTTGTCATAATGTATTCTTCCAATAATTGTTTCAACTTCCTTGCGATGTTCCTTGTCAAGAGCCAATCTATCTTGAAGCATTACAGTGGAATCAGACTTTATGATCAATTCCAATAAAGTGAACCACTTAGTGCCAACAGCTTGGACAAGAGTCTTGTTCCTGTATTTATCATGCCTGTTGATTGAATTAGGGGGCAAAATATCAAGAACAATTGCCTCTTCCTCATATTTTTTCGTTCTTCTGTTGTGGGTGTCATCGGAAGGGCGTCTTTTTGTTGAAGGATCCATGATTTCCACCTTACATATTTCTTTTATGGGTAGCAAAAATCGTTCATTTGAAAATTTGCTAAATTAAGGTATATTCATAACATAATAAAGATTGTTAATTTAGATTGAAGAGTTGAATTCTTAATCCATTAAATCTTCAAGACCTTCAGGAATATCCTCAGGAACCTCTTTTGCGTAATCATCCAATTCCTCTTCAACAGGTGATTCTTCCTCAAGCAGACCTTTTTTATCAAGGCGAGGAACTTTATTCAACATTTCGAGAATTTTTTCAAGGATTTCCGTTTCCATTGTTTTGGATTCGGGATCCAATAAAACCCTAATTTCATCGACTGTATCAGGCATATAATTAGCCAAGGTTATGGCTCCTTTGTCAGAAATATCAAAGGTAGTCATTAATTCCTCAACAAGATTTTTAGCGTTTTCAGCAGAAATTTTCGATATCAATTGGGCATGATCCAAAGCAACGCTTTGCATGTAGGTAAGTTCCTCCATTTGTTTTTCAGCATCTTTTTTCCTGGCAAGAAGCATTTCCCTTACTTCAGGGATGGATACAGGTATGGAGGAGTGAATTTCTTTTGGCATGAAGAACACCTATTCAACTTGTGCTGCTCTCAAATGCTCTGGTTTTGCAATGATTTTGTTTTCCTTGTTTCCTTTCTTAACTAGGACAATATATGCTTGACCCTGTTTTGCCACAACGGTTCCTTTTCGTCCATGGTATCTCTTATGGGGTCTTCCTGACTGAGATTGTGAATTTAGGATAATATCTACTTTTTGACCAATTTCAAATGGTTCTAGAAGGTAACGAACAGATCTAAGCCCTTTTTGTCTTGGTGATCTTTTGAAAAGTTTTCTTGTTCCAGAATCATATCCTTTGCTTCTTTGCATAGTTTTACACCTTTAACCTCATTAGAACAGTCTTATTTTAATACAATTCGATTGAGCGCGTCAGAATCTAGGTTCTATTGTATTTTCCAGAAGAAACGATCCAAAAGCATCAATTTTTTCAATTATGCATATATCTAGAATAATAAAGGAACACAGATAACTTATTCAGGTAATTCAAAAAAAATGCTAGATAAAGAATTAATTAAAATAAGAAAATCTAGTTATTTCAAGGTATAAGATTTATTTAATCCTGTTGAAACTATTTTTAATAAAATCTATAAGGAAAGAGATGTAGTGTAAATTACTGGACAGATATTATAATACTCCTGAATGAAGTTTTTCAAAAAATATATTGGCTATTGATTAAGATTTCAATAATTTGGATATATTTCTATTTGAAGGCGCGCCTTTATCTATAAACAGTATAAAAAG
>WAKA01000205.1 GCA_015523565.1 Candidatus Heimdallarchaeota archaeon
CCGATATAATTCTTGCAGATGAACCAACTGCGCACCTTGACAAAGAAAGTTCAATGGAAATAATTCAAATATTCAAGGAACTGAAAGATAAGGGGAAAACAATTTTGATTGTTTCCCATGTCCCAGAAATTCTTGAGTTAGGTGACAGGATAATTTTCCTTGAAAAGGGCGAAATTTCATCCATTCAATCAAAGTGATCCCGATGTTTGTCTCCAAGGCTGTTATCCATCGGAAAAACTTCCTAATCAAAATATGTGCTCTTGCATTTACGATGAATTTCTTTCTTGTTGTAGGCTATGCAATCACTCTAGACCATCAATCTGCAATCCTGAATAGAAAAATGAAACAATTGCCGGACATATGGGTGGAATTTTCCAGTTCCAAAAAAACATTTGGCAACCCTATAATTGAAACAATAAAAAAAACAAGTTCTAACCTTCTTGCAAATGACATAGGCACTTTTTTTGTAATTGAACTACAAGAAACCAACGAGTCAATTTGGATTGCAACTTCAACCCTTGCTTACTATGACCAATTGGATCATAATTGGAATTTTCCATACAAGTTGCAGACAAACATCCAATCAATAATGAAAGATATCCAGACCCAAAACACAAGCCTTACAATTATTTCTCTCTTCATTTTCTTTGAAAAACTGAATAATGAATACAAAGAAGGTCTGCTAAATCCTCTAAGGAATTCCAAAGAAAAAATTGACAAGGCAATCCTGCAACTCTCAAATGAATTTAACCTCATCAGTTACCGAAACGAACTTGAGGAACAAATGGAGATTGCCACTCTTTCATTACTTAAAGGTTACGCGATTATCTCTTTATTTATGGCAATAATTTCCTTAGGAATCATTTCTGTTGTATACAAGGTTTTCTTTGGGGAATGGGAATTTCTTCAAAACCATTTTTTCACTAGGGTTTTGGCAAGAGGGGCTGAAGAAAGTTTACTTTTTGCAAAAATTATCTTGATTGTGATCTTGACGATCACAGTTGGTGCAATTTTGGGATTCAAAATCTCTGAAATTATATTATTAATGATGCATACCAATCTTGACACATCAGTCAAAATCATGTTTGTTCTTCTTACCATTCTTCTAATGATTTCCAGTATTGTGGTTTCATTTGTTCAATTTACCGATGAACGTGTACCATGGGGAATTGCAAGCCTTGGGATTTTCCTCATGATCATTGGAAAGCTTTCCCTTGAAATACAATTGCCATGGATGTTTATACTGTCTTTTTTCTTGATTTCTCTAGGTGCATTGATGTTTCTGATCACTCTTTCTGATTATTTGTCAAACAAAACGGTTGAAATCCAATTCAGTAAACAAAAACTTAGTTTTAAAAAACTGGGAATTTCTAGCTTCAAAAATAAAAATGCAGTTGATATAATCGTCTCATTCAACATAAAATTTGCCGCTTTTCTTTTCATAGTTGTTGCTTTCCATGCATTGTTTTTACCCCAAACAATTGACAAGGAATTCAACACATTTGGGAATTATACATTCAAAGGTACAATGACTTATCAAGAATTCTTGAACTGGAAAACAAGTCAAAATGCTGTTGTCTCCCCATTCAGTACAATTGATGCAATGCTCAATAATATAAACCCTGTCTCATTGGGATTGTTTGAAAACCACTCTTTCAATGTCATTCAAGGTAAAGAAATGAACTCAGTTATGGTGAGCAAGGAACTGGCAAATTCCCTTTCCCTGAAAATTGGTGATCAAATCAGGCTGGAAATAAACGGCATTATTCTCCCCCTTGAAATCAAAGGTGTTTTTATCCCATTCTTCCCATTTCCTAAAGTAAACGTATTTATCAATTTCGATCTTTTAAATGATTCTACATTAGTCAATTTTATAGGGAGCAATCAACAAATAACTCCTCCATCAGGGTTCAAACCACATAAATTTACAAATGTAACCGTGGTTTTTCCTGAAAACAACTCCGCCTTGTTTTTGATATGCTTTGTTGGTTGGATTTTGTCATTATCCTTTACTGCATTTTCAGCCAAACATGACATGATCAAAAAATTGTTCG
Source organism: Candidatus Heimdallarchaeota archaeon (assembly GCA_015523565.1). Lineage (GTDB taxonomy): Archaea > Asgardarchaeota > Heimdallarchaeia > Heimdallarchaeales > Kariarchaeaceae > WAKA01. The sequence goes on from WAKA01000205.1 coordinate 2,055, forward strand.
AAGTTGCTGAAACAAGGGGTGGTAATTCAAAATCAATCAAAAAGGATATCCGCACTTCTGTCTTAGTTATTTCCTTGATTGATTTTTCAGTTGTAACCATTATTGCATTGGTATTGCATTTTGCCTTCTATTTTTCATTCGTCAATATGCCGTTGTCTGCATTTCTACAAATCGTACTATTTCCTGATTTTCTACTCCTTGTAATCACTGCTTTTTTTACTAGCATGTCAATTTATTTAACTTCCACATGATACCTTGCAAATTATGTGAGTATAAAATACTAATAAAACGGTTATTGATTTCTTTATTTTAACGAAATATTCCTTTTATTTTTAATTAATTGAAATCCATGTGATTGTTGACTCATTAGCAACATTTGTTAATGATGCCTCAGCTGGTCAGCCATTTTAGTACTTCTTTTCTGTCTTTGAATTCAAATATTTGTTGATTCTCAATCCCTCCAAAATCTAAGTCATTGGTTATGCGTTTAATCTGCAATCCTCCAATTGATGAACGGGGACGTGAAATTGCTATTCTTCGTAATTTTACGGATTCACTTAAACTCCTTACCGTTCTTGTTAAAAGGTCGCGATCTGATGTGATCCTAAATTCAGAAAGGTCTAAATAAAGATCAACTTCATCAGGTATTTCTCTTAACTTTTCAATAATTTCCAATTCATATTCTTCCATTTCTTCGTCATCCATGAAACCAATGAGTTTGATTGTTATATTCCCTGTCAATTTATCAATCACAATGTTATATGGCATACCATATTGTTCTATTCTGAGGTTAAATATATTCCTTTTAGATAAAATCCACGTTTATCTAACGGAAAAAAGAAACATTGCGTCTTTTGAAATCTTCTAATTATGAAATATGAAAAAACATTCAAAATAATAAAGTAAAAAATCAATGATTAACAAATCAGATAAACTCATTTTTTTATTTAATCGATCTTTGTTTCCTTCTAATTCTTGCAATACACCTTGTTTTGACA
>WAKA01000206.1 GCA_015523565.1 Candidatus Heimdallarchaeota archaeon
CTGGACAACTATGGCTAGTGTGATTAAAATTACCTCTTTTAAATTAGTTCTTATTCCACCTCATTTTTAATATTTTCTGAAATAAATTCCATCAACTTTTTCAAATGCTTCGGTGATAGCTTTTTGATTTGTTTTCTGAATAAGTCAGGATATTTGTCCATTATCTCGTTAAATTCAATCTCCTTGATGACCTTGTCTATCCCAATCTCCTCGATGACCCTGTCTATCCCAATCTCCTCGATGACCTTGCCTATCCCAATCTCCTCGATGACCCTGTCTATCCCAATCTCCTCGATGACTCTATTCATTCCTACTTCATTTACGACTCGTTTAATGCCCAGTCCTTCTATTGCTTCTCGAATTGTATAGCCCTCTGTATTTAGCGTTGCCATTGCCTTTTCACTCTTCTCTATTCTGTTCTTGAATAGGATATACCCTAATGTCAAAATAAATGTATCCTTGAGCGAAATGGCAATGTCAATAAAATTATCAAAATTACTTTCTGTAAAAAACCCCAAATAATAATTTCCCTCATTCAATTCAATTTTTTCAGAAAGAATGAGATACAAATCCTTAAACAAAATTGTATCAATTCTATAAATTCCTTCACTAAGTTTATGAACTTTATACTTTTCTTTAATCTTTTTTGGAAGGTGTTTACGACCTGAGATAATAAAAACCCCTCCAGTTTTCTGACTGTCTAACTCATTATTTTCAGAAATGAAAATCAATAATTTCCCTGGCAGCATGTAGAAATCAGAAACTGCAAAAAAATCATTCGGACTTTTGAATTCTCCTACAACATTCTTTGGAAAATGTGAAAAGGGTGCGTACTTCCTAATTTCTTCAGAGAGGTCTTTAAGCACAAAATCTATCCTGAGATTTGCGGTTGATATTTCATGCTCTGTAATAATGTCTGCTTTATTTTTTAGATAGCTTCTCAAAAGAATTTTGAAAACTGCATCTTTGCTTGTTCCCACAAACTTATGTAGCTTATCTAATTTTTATTGTTGTGCATAACCCTGCTTATTTTTGAATGGGTTTTCACATTCTCTTTTATTTACGCCCTAGCCTTATCAACCATTCTGTGAGATGAGTTTAAAGATTCAATCATTGGATTTTGATAACCATTCATTACAGAAATGGTTGTTTTAATAATTGTTTTGAATTTAAGAAATTAATTTTAAGGAAATGATAAAATAATCTCCCAATTTATTAAATGGGGATGTTGTCGACAGTCTTGTCTCCAATTTCTTGAGAAAATTGAATGTCTTTTTGTATTTTTGGGGGAATTTTTTCATATATGGTGGCGGGACAAAAACTGAAAGTCCCTGTATTTTTATTGGAACAAGTGAACTTGGAAGTGCTCTTATGATCTGTCTTGAAGTGTAATAATATGTATGGATTATATCTTTCCCTATTATTGCAGGTGTTGGTTTTTTCTTAATCCAATTCAACCGTCTGAATGCTGTTTTTCTGCTCCAAGGGAAATTAAGGATTTCCCAAATGCAGATTGGGTTAAGAATTGTAAGTACTGCAATTCCATTTTCGTTGAGTACATTGGGTATTTTCCACAGGACATTTTTAATTTTGTCAGTAGTATTTAGTCCTCCAAAGTTGGAAAGGAAAATATCAAACTTTTCCTCAATTTCCTGCAACTCATGAAAGTCAAGTTTTTTGAATATAAGATTTGGATGTTTTTTTCTTTAATTCTATCCAACATTCCATCAGACGAATCTGTGGCAAGAATAGTATAGCCCATTTTAGCCAATGCTAATGCATCAATACCCGAGCCTGCATTGATTTCCAAAATTGATGCTGGTGGTTTTTTTAATGTAAAAACATGTCTATAAACCTGTTTTCTTGTGAACCTGACAATAGGATTTGTGATTGTCTCTTTTTCATATTGTTTGGCAAGTTGACCAAATGCTTGGTCTGATGTCATGTATTTTTATTCCAGAAAGATTATATTTATGATTCGATGTTGTGTTATAAACAAAAAAATAAACATTTCTGTAAAAATTATTGGAAATGCTAATAATCCCTGTCTCTTGACATTGGATGTGGACGTACAGGTAACATATGACAAACCCTTTTATTATCCTGGGGATTGGGTAACTGCAACGGTACGTGTAAATGGAAAACCTCATGGTCGAGCCCGACAAATTATGGTATTTTTAGAATCTGTTGAAGAAACCGTCGTGCGAGTAAGGGAAGGTCACCATGATTTTGACGGTGACTATCATAGTTCCACACGCACATACAGGGATAGCCGTGTGTATAACCAAGTATTTCAGGAGGTTCCTTTGAGTGGGATGGTTGATAGCACTGTAACTCTGCGTTATCAATTGCCTCCCTTTCCAAGTGCCGTTTTGGACATTCCTCAGCATATTCATGTCTTTCATGGAATTAGATTTAAGCAAGATATCCGTCTTGGTTCTGATGACATAAGATTTTTTCCATTAAACATGGTTCCATTTACTCCCGCAGATTTAAATGCCGTTCTTCCAAATGAAATCCGTGACCAAGTGGGTCGTTTTTGGATAGGCAATGTAAATCTCTTCTCTGGTGACTTAGTTTCCTGGATGTTTGAAACTGCTCCTGATCTCAAATACAGGGGATTACGAGTCGAATTGGAATGGTCTTTACATGTAATGGCAAAAGGTCGTCGAGAGAATACTAAGAACAAAATGGTTATCGCCCGTTTCAAAACTCCCCCCAATCCATTTCCCCCATTACAAATGCCTCAATTGCCTATAAGTACTGTGAAAGGCTACAATTTTTCAATATCCGCTGCATTGAAACTTGTAGTGGATCGTGCGTTTGCTTCTGATTTTAATTACATAATTCCTGTAAATCTGTTTGAACCTCCTCGAAATCTTGCTGGTGGCATTGCACCTGCTCCTGTTCCCATGGCAGTTGGCACACACATTGATGATGTGGTTGCAGAAGCAAAATTCTGCGAGAATTGCGGAAATAAACTAGAGGTTGGTGACCGTTTCTGTCGTTCTTGTGGATTTGATGTGGTTGCCGCGAAATAGTGGATCTGATTTCAAACTATTGTAGATTTATTCTCTGATTTTAAACAACTCTTCCATCGCTGAGTCGGATAACTCTATCGGCATATCTTCTGAGTTCCTCGTTATGGGTTGCAATAATCATTGTTGTTCCTGTCCTGCAAATTGTTTTCATTGTTCGCATGATCAATTCACCCGTAGATTGGTCAAGATTTCCTGTAGGCTCATCTGCAAAGACTATTTTTGGTTGCTTGATCAATGCCCGCGCAATTGCAACCCTTTGTTGCTCCCCTCCTGAAAGTTCTTTGGGAAAATGGTATTCCCTATCCATAAGATCCATTTTTCTGAGGAGCTGAATGGCTTGTGTCCTTAGCTCTCCACTATCTATTGATGACGGATATAAAGGACTTTCCACATTTTCCACCGCGTTAAGATGATCAATAAGTTCCCAACTTTGAAATACAAATCCAACTTCGTTTCTTCGGAAAATAGTCAACTCATTCTCATTCATCTTTGTAATGTCTTTTCCCATGAACATTATTTCTCCAGATGTTGGTTTATCAAGACCAGAGAGCAGGTTCAAGAGGGTTGATTTTCCAGAGCCAGACGGTCCAAAAAGCAGAACCATTTCTGCTGGATGTACTCTAATTGAAACTCCCTGCAAGGCATGTACAACTTCATTTCTTCCTCTTTTGTAAGTTTTCACTAGATTTTTTGCTTCAAGCAATATTTCTGCACTCATAATCACATCACGTCCTGTCTCTAAATGCTTCCATTGGACTGACCCTCAACGC
>WAKA01000207.1 GCA_015523565.1 Candidatus Heimdallarchaeota archaeon
ATACAAAACACTCTTTTTTCATTCTCATACGGCTGCAGGTTCTGCAGATCTATTTCACAAAATATTTCCGATAAAATATTGATGTAAATTTTAAGTTTTCTATTAGTTAATTCTAGAATTTCCGTTTTTGAAGATTTATGAATTGAAAAATCAAATGAAAAATATTATGCGGGAATGTATGATGACATTAATTGTCATATGAAGGGAGTTACAACACATAATTGGTTCGTCAAGTTAAATTCATTGGAATAACACAGGAATAATAAAGGTTCCCGAAAAAGGCGAAATGGTGCAGTATCTTCGTGTATGAGCTCGGAATTATCGGTTTAGGGACAATGGGGTTGAACTTGGCATTGAACCTTAATGATCACGGTTACAAGGTTATTGGATATGACTTGGATCAAGGTAAAGTTGATGTTGCAAGTGGTCAAGGTATTCCATCAACAAATATCATGAAGGAATTTGTTTCAGCCCTTTCCTGTCCACGGAAAATTTTAGTTCTTGTTCCTTCAATATATGTTGACGACGTTTTGGAATCCTTGTCAGATTATCTTTCTGAGTCGGACATTATAATTGATGGGGGGAATTCCTATTGGAAAGACACCGAAAGACGGGTCATTTGGGCATCAAATCGCGGTTTCCATTTTATTGGAATGGGTATCTCTGGAGGTGCCAAAGGTGCAAGATACGGTCCATCTTTAATGCCTGGTGGTGATCGTGCTGCATGGCCATATGTATCTGAAATGTTTCGGACAATAGCCGCAAAATTTGAAGGTTCTCCTTGCTGTGAATGGATGGGGTCAGGAGGGGCTGGTCATTTTGTCAAAATGGTTCATAATGGCATTGAATATGCGGAAATGGAATTGATCGCAGAAGCTTATCACTTGCTGAGATCAACAAGGACAAATGATGAAATTGCCGCAATCCTGAACAAATGGAATGCTGGGAAATTGGGTTCTTATCTTCTTGAAATCACCGAAAAGATACTTCTGCACAAAAGATCTGATGGATCATATATTATTGATGACATATTGGATCAGGCAGGACAAAAAGGTACAGGCAAGTGGACTGTCATTAATGCAATGGATTACGGAACCCCACTTAACCTCATTTCCTCTGCTGTGCATCAACGGTTTATCTCTTCACGTAAGAAACTTCGATTGACCCTTTCCCAAACTTTTCAAAAAGAAGGTCGATTTCCTTCCCTTGATCCCGTCAAAATTGAAAATGCCCTGTTATTTGGAAGGATCTTGGCTTATACCGAAGGTTTTTATCTCATATACACTGCAGGAAAAGAAAACGGTTGGGATTTAGATTTATCTTCTATCGCCCGTGTTTGGAGGGCTGGATGCATTATCCGATCAAAATTGCTTGCTGACATCATCTCAGCCCTTTCTTCAGGGCATTCATTCCTCATTTTGGACAAGGGGATTTCTGAAATGCTGAAATCGACTTTTCCAGCTCTCAAAGATGTTGTTGTGCAATCCATGTCTTCCAACATTCCCCTTCCTGCCTTTTCAAATGCATTGATGGAATTTGAGAGCATTATTTCTGATTGGTTGCCAGCTAACATTATCCAAGCTCAAAGGGATTATTTTGGATCCCACGGTTTTCACATGGTTGGGGATCCAAATACCAAAATTCATTGGAATTGGGATGATTGAACTGACAACAAAGATTAAAGATTGTCTTGTTCATTGTTAATACGTGGAAACAAAAACAGTTGACGGTGTGGAGCTTGTTTTGTCCCAACCAACAGAAATGAACACTAACTGGATTGGACAAGAGACCGTCAAAAAACAATTATTGGCCGCGTGGCTGACATTGGATAAAACAGATATTCCATTGACTCCCCGGATTATAGGACCACCTGGTGTAGGCAAGACAACCTTGGCATACTCGGTTGCCAAAAGCATGAATCAGGAAATTTACTTTTACCAAGCCACAGTTGACACTCGCCCTGAAGATCTAATTGTTTTCCCTGTAATCGGGGATCAGCAAAAAATCATCTATGTAGCTTCTCCCATTGTGACAGCAATGCTTAAAGGAGGGATTGTGATATTGGATGAAGGCAATCGAATGCCTGAAAAGAGTTGGGCGTCTTTAGCTCCCTTAATGGATCATCGACGATATGTGGAGAGTCAAATTGCAGGTATTACCATCAAGGCCCATCCCAACTTCCGAATGGTCACAACAATGAATACTGATGCAAGCACTTTTGAGCTTCCAGAATATATTTCTTCTCGACTTCAACCCGTTATAGAATTGGATTTCCCAAATGACGAAGAACTGCTACAAATCATAAAATACAATGTGCCTTATGCACCTGATGAGGTTATTGCTCAAGTCATCTCCTATATGAGGGAAGGACGCGCGGCAGGTAACTATTTCAGCATACGTGCGGGCATTCAAATTGTCCAATATTCGTTGAGACTTGAAAAGATAACAAATGCCCCCCGTTTCAATTGCATTGCGCAGGCAACTGAACAGATTGCTGGAGAGGAAAACAAGTTTAATCAATTTGGAAATTTTTAGCCAATAGGATTCTTCCTTCGTCAATGCTATGGCCTGTAATCCATTTCAACAATCTCTTTTCATCGAATGTATCTATCCCTGCGTCAGCAAAAAACTCATTCATGTTGACAACATCCCTTATCAAAAACAAATCTGCATTTGGGTGGGATATCAAGACAGACTGTGAAACATCTATAATGAAATACTTTTGGTCTTCTTCCCTTAGCAATATATTGAATGGGCTCAAATCTCCATGAACCAATTTTGCTTCTTGATACATTATTTGTATGCCTTTCATCACTTCTTTGTAAAGTCTTGCATATGATGTTATCTCTGCCTCTACCAGCTTTGGCAAAGCATGTTCTCCATTTCCTAAAAATTCCATTAATAGGACATTTCTTTCAACATCAATGGGTTTTGGTACAGGAATGCCAACTTCATCCATTTTCTTCAAGTTCTTGAATTCTTTTTTTGCCCATTCCTTTATGAATCCAACTCTTGATTTTCTATACGATTGAAAACGATGGTCTCCCTCAACATAGATTTTCATTTTTTTAAAGGCTGGGGAATTGATCCTGTATATTTTGCATGCAATTGGTGGGTTCCCTGGACAATAATAGACATTTGCCTCCTTTCCTGTTGATATGGCTCCCTCAATTTGTTTGAACTTTCCTTGTTGAATGAATTTGAAAAGTATTTCCTGTGTTTTCTTGTCAAAAACAGTTTCCATTGTCGAAAAAATTTCTGGATCGACTTTGCGTTTCAGATCCTCTTCAATGTCTTTTTCAAGTTTTGAGATGGCGTTATCCTCATGTTCCCAAGTCTCTCTATTTCTTTTTTTTCCCATCGGCTTTTCTCCCCCCTCCTAGAATTTAAAGTTTCCAATTAGAGAAGCCTGATTGTTTCCCTTTCTGTTGCTTTTTCTTCATCCAAAACTTTAAAGATAGAAAGAACAAAGCCGATAAAGGCTCCTATCGTAACTACATTGCTCATTAATGCGTAAAGTTGCATGCTTGTATATGACGCCGGTATCAAAACGATTAGGACAAGGATTGCATAAATTGCCGCGGTGTATCCTATCACCCTTATTGTTGGACTTACTGCCCTTTGCCAACTGGCAAAATCTAAAAGGGCATTACTTGTGGACTTTCCCATAAGTCGGATATGCTCACTTGATATTTCTTTGTTTTGTCCTTGTCAAGAAAAGTTTATCTTCCCATTCTAAAAATACCACTGTCTCTCCAATAGGTAACGACTTCGGGAATGTTTTAGCATCTATTTCAAATGCATGGTAATCAGATAAGTCCATCAGTTCATAGGAATCAGTGGTTCTGTCATGGGAGACTACCAAATATTCTATTAGTCTTGGACTTGGGTCTGCAATCTTGAGGTTTTCCCAATCTCGAATTAGTGTGTATGTGCTTGTTGAAAAATTATAGGCTTCCACTCCTTGGTTGTCGATTCCCATTACCTCCATGAGATCTCCTCCATGGATAATGTAATCTCCACGGACGACACCTGGTATTCTGTAAAGATATGTTACCGCGTATTTTCTAATTCCATCCTTATCTTCTCCGACCAATTTGAAATTTTTCTTGCTTTTCCCTGCCCATTTTTTCTTCAGTTCTGAAAGGATATTTTCAGCAAGCATTCTTGATGCAAGTTTAAGATCCAGACCATATTTTGTTTCCATGACGCTGACAACGAATGACATGGGGTTGTTTGGTTGTGACCTTTGCACAATTTCTGTAACCATTCGCTCAAATTCGTTCATTTCCTTCATTGTCATTTGCCTGTTTGCAGTTCTCAATTGGAATGTGACACTCCCTCCTGTTTTTTTCACTGCACATGCCTTGCATATTCCCCAAAGAAACTGGATTTCCACTTCATGATGTTCCTCATGTATGGGAAACATTTCAATTCGGGGGTCGTATGCAATAATTTCTGCAATCATGTTGGGCTTTCCGTCTTCCCATCTAGGTTTTGAAAGCAAAATTGTTTCAATTTCGACATCTGGGTCGAAGTCCACCCATCTATACAAATTGTCCAATACGGCTTGGAGTGCCTGATCTGAATTGTTTGAGTTTGTCCATCCTGAAGGCAATTTCACAGCACCGCATTCGGTACAGATGTCCAATTCGATTTGTCTCTGCTTAAGTTTAATGCTTTGGTGTTCTTTCCAATAGCAAACGTTACAAAGGGCTTCATGCAGTGGAACGTTTGTTTTTCCGCAGATTGCACAGAATGAACCTTTCATTGATCTATTTTGTATCATGATACACTCTCATTTAACGGTTTACAAAGGTGATTTTTTTTGGAATGCCAAAATATGCGACAATTCCACTAACAATTACTGAAATTCCTGCCATCACCCATTCAAATGCAGTTCCTGTGTTTGTCACATCTCCTACCTGCAATTCAAAGAATATCTTTCCCCCAATGTCTCTGTTAATGAACACATCAGCAGAATGTGGTGGCTGATTATCCCAAAAAGCAACCATTACTTGATATTTTTGGTTTGGTTTCAATGAAATGTCATAGCCCTTTTCATCTCCTGAATTTAATGGTTTTGAAAATTCTACAATGATCGATCCATTTTCCTGTCCGATGGTTCCCTTAACATCATCTCTCCCTCCATTTTCTGTATCCTCATACACTTTGAATGAATGGGTGTAAAAATCAACCGCCTTGTTCTCAAAATAATTGACCAAAACCATGTCATCTGGAGATTCAACAGATCCATGGATTGCATTGTCTCCATTCCTGTCAAATTCAATGCCAAAATAGTCATGTGGTACGCTTGGATCCAGTTGTATCTCATCATTCGGGCCATTATGTGGAATAATTGCCAAAAAATATGCGGCTTGTGCTGTATAAATTGTTGATAGTGTCATGGTCACTCCGTTTGTCAATAATATGTTAAGTGACTCACTTCCATCCCATTCCCCTTGGTCAAGTTTTCCATCCAAGGTTGGCAAAGCTATTGCTTCACTTGATCTAACAGGAAGGGTAAAAGTGGCGACAAGAATAAATGCCACAAGTATTTTCTTCATTGTATTTTGGAAATATGGGATATTAATATGACATTTCATTGTGTTATATTTCAACAGTCAACATTCTTTTCAATTCCTTGATTTTATCCCTCAATTGTGCGGCAATCTCAAATTCCAATTTTTCTGCGGCTTGATTCATCTTGATGGTAAGCTCCTCTATCAGGACATTTACATCCTCCATTCTCATCTCATCTTTTGAGGGAATCTCAATCTCCACCTTCTTCAGTTCTTCAATATCATCAAGGACACTTTTCAATCCTTTTACAACTGTCTTTGGCGTGATATTATGTTCCTTGTTATACCTGATTTGTATTCTTCTTCTTCTGTTTACCTCGTCAATGGCTTGTCTCATGTTATCTGTAATTCTATCTGCGTATAGGATGACTTTTCCCTCAACATTTCTAGCCGCTCTTCCCATCGTTTGTATCAAGCTTCTTCGTGAGCGGAGAAATCCTTCCTTATCTGCATCCAAAATCGCTACAAGTGTTACCTCTGGCAAATCCAATCCTTCCCTCAACAAATTGATTCCAACTACCACATCCACTTCTCCTTTCCTAAGGTCTTGCAATATCTGTACGCGATCAAGGGAATCGATGTCGCTATGGAGGTAGGTTGCTCGAATTCCCATATCCAAGAGGTAATCTGCCAATTGTTCTGCCATTCGTTTTGTTAGGGTTGTAACCAAGGTTCTCTGCCCTTTTTTGACCCGTTTTTGTATTTCCATGATGACATCGTCAATCTGGTTTTCTGTTTTTCTGACATCAATTTCAGGTTCTGTCAATCCTGTAGGTCGAATTACCTGTTCAACAACCAACTGTGATTTTTCAAGTTCATAGTCTCCTGGTGTTGCACTCATGAAAAGTGTATATGGCATCCGTTTCTCAAACTCTTCAAATCTTAATGGTCTGTTGTCATATGCTGTTGGTAATCTGTAGCCATAATTGATCAAATTCTTCTTTCTACTGAAATCGCCTCCATACATTCCCCTGATTTGTGGAATGGTGACATGACTTTCATCAATGATCAGAAGATAATCTTTCGGAAAATGATCCAATAATGTAAATGGGGGATCTCCTGGACTTCTTCCTTCAAAATGCAAAGAATAGTTTTCAATTCCTGAACAATATCCAAACTCTTCCAACTGTTCCAAATCATAATTGGTTCGTTGAAGGAGTCTTTGAGCCTCTGCAATTTTGCCCATAGAGAGCAGTTCTTCATACCTCATGTTCAGTTCTTCTCGGATGGATCTGATTGCCCTTTCCAATGCTTGCTGTTGTGTTAAGTACTGGGCACCAGGATATATTCTCACCTCTTCAAGCTGTTCCAGTTTCCTACCCGTTTTTGGATCCTTCAGAAGGATTCTTTCAACTTCATCTCCAAAAAATTCAATTTGTATGGTCTCGTCTTGGTATATCGGAAACAATTCAACAATATCCCCTTTGGCTCTAAAGGTTTTTGGCTTTAGTTCATATTCATTTCTTCTATATTGCAATTCAACAAGTTTTCTCAAAAGGTCATCCCTGTTTAATTCCATTCCCACAGAGACATCAAATGCCATGTTTCTGTATACTTCTGGAAGCCCAACTCCATATATTGCAGAAACTGTTGCCACTACGATCACATCATCTCTTTCTGCCAACGACCTTGTGGTTGAGTTTCTTAGTTTCTCAATTTGTTCATTGATGCTGAAATCCTTGCTAATGTACAAGTCTTTCGTTGGAATGTATGCCTCTGGCTGGTAATAATCATAAAAGCTTACAAAATATTCCACCTTTGCTTCAGGAAAAAATTCCCGATATTCTGCATAAAGTTGTGCCGCAAGTGTCTTATTATGTGCAATGACCAATGTGGGCATTCCTAATCTTTCAATTATATGTGATGATACAAATGTTTTCCCACTTCCTGTGACTCCCATTAATGTTTGGAATTTATTGCCATCCATGAACCCTTTGGACAACTTTTCTATTGCAGTGATTTGATCCCCCATTGGTTCGAAAGGTGCATGAACTTTCAATGGCATTTATTATTCCTCATCTTTTGTAAACTTTAATTATTTTATGGAAGGAGACTTTTTTCAATCTAAATAGTGGGAAAGGTTCTCAAAAGTGAGGCAAGAAACAATATGGCTGTTGCAACCATGATGATTTTTCTTTTTCTTGCGTCCCTGATCAGCATTTGAAGTAATCTTTCTCCGTCTGTAAATGGTATTGGGAGCATATTATATGCCGCAAGCATTAGATTTACATTAATCATCCAATGGATAAATAAAATCAGATAAAACGGGGTTGATGGTGAAAAAAATGGGATTTTTGGTTTATAGTTATAATATACCGTTGCGCCTATTGATGAACCATTGGTAAAAATAGGGTCACGTTTTGTGATGATATCGTATTCCCCACGGTTGGTATACAGCTTTATCCTTGAACCTGCTTCAATCGTATGCAAGAAATTGATCAAATCGTAATGATTCACGATTTGTGTCTCTTGAACAATAAATAATCCATTATAGAGTCCTGCTGAAAGAATTACTGTGCCTTTGGTCATTTTGGCATTATTTGCTGGTCCGAATGGGTCAATTGAAATGACCAATGCACCATTTTCCTTTTCAAAAGTTGTTTGCATCAATGCATCTGCATTTATTGCAATTGGTGTCAATAGTCCAATTAACAACAAATTTCCAATTACCCCTGCAAAAATTATGGTTCTCGCAACTTTTTTCTTTTTAAGAGGGTTTTCTTGTTTGGGGAATTGAGTGAATGCGACAAGAACTATTCCAACAATTCCAATTCCAAAACTTTCAATGTTCTCCCCTGCCGCAACTGCAACAATTGCATGAAATAATTCATGAATTAGCAATGCAATAAACAAGGCAATAAGAAAAATAACAAGGTTGTCAATAGTCAAGGCTGTAATAACCATTGTTGAAAACATAGGGGCCTTGACAAATAAATTTACAATTAATGTCATAGGTACCGCCAAGAAAAATGCAAATCCAAAAATATCAATTGGTTTTTTAATTCTCTTAAAGATTGGCTCAAATTTTATCCCTATGTTATATGCAAAATCTGTCATCCATCCCCCTTTTATCAATAAAAGCAATGGTGAGATAAATATGCCAAAACGGCTCGTGTCTACTAAATTGGCCAAAATGATTGTCAATGTCCAAAAAATAAGGCTTCCAACAAGAATTGTTAATGGTGTCAATGCCACATCCTTTCTTTTTCCCGCACATATATGAATTTAAGGGTTCTGAGGAATCTGTTTTCTACAATTTTCTGCTATCCAAAAATGCAAAAAATAGCAAAATTGCCAATACCAGCAGATTTGTGGCTAAAAGAGAATAAATTCCTAAATGGAAAAAATTGCTGGCAAAGGCATCCAATTCTTCGTACCAAAGTAATACAAAGGACGAGCCATTCTTAATAAAAATGATTTGTGTAATTGACAATAATGTCCCTATTACTCCATAAAAGAATGCTAAAATGATGAAAATCTGTTTCAAGATCCCGATCTTGAGATTTTTGGGATCGGGTGCTGAAATCATTTGATCCAACTCTTGAACTATTCTTTCATCTGTTTTGCTGTCTACCTCTTCTTTTTCAACTGTTGTTTCCTTTTGTGTTTCTTGCACTTGTGCAGAATCATGTCGCTCTAATACCGTTCCTTTATTTATTTCTTCCATATCTTCTACTTTTGCAAGGGTTTGTTGTTTCTCTGATAGTTTTCCAGCATCAGTTTTTTCTTCTTCCTTGTCTACCTTTTTCACTTCCAATATTCTCTCTTCTTCTGACGTTTCTTTCTCTGATTTTGTTTCTTTTTCCTCTGTCTGTTTTTTATCCTGGATTTCTTCTATGGGTAATTCCTTCTCTTTTTCTTTTGTCTGGTCTTCAACTTCCGATTTGTGTTCTCCCTTCTGAATACTTTCACTTTCATCTTTCTCAACAGCTATCTTTGTGCTTGCTTCATTTAATTGGATTGTACCTTGTTTCTCAATATTTTTGTCATGAGTTTTCTCTTCTGTTTCCTCTTCGAAATCCTTCTTTTCATCATGTTCAGTCAGTTCTTCAACCAAATCTTGATCTTTTTCTATAATCCCCTGATTTTCAATCTGTTCTGGAGTATCCCCTTCAATTGATTCCGTGGTGTCTTTACTACCTTCTTCTCTTGTTTTCTTCTTTTCCTTTTCATCTTTATCTAGTTTTCCTGTTTGAGGTTGTTCTTTACTTTCTTCTGTTTTATCAAATGCTTGGTCTTCTTGTTTTTGCACTCCTTCTAGTTCTTGTGCTTTCTGTTCTCTATCTTTCGCATTAATCTTTTCAACGGGTTTTTTCTCATGATTTGTATTCAGGTGTTTTGATTGTATTTCTAATTCTTCCTGCTTATTTAATTCTGGTTTCTTATCACTCGTTTCACCATCTTTAATTTTTGTTAACTCTTTTGTTTCTTCCCCAGTTTTTTCTTCTGTCATTTGTTCTACTTTTTCAAGAACTTCTTTTCCATCAAATTGTTCGTCCTTTTTTTCTGTTTTCTCTGAATTTCTGTCCTTATGGGGTTCTTCATCCATCAAACATCTATCTCTGTTTTACAAAATAAAGGTTACCCGTTGAAATAATTGCATCTGGTCAAATTACAATAGCAATAGATACATAAACACGCAAGGTATGGTAAACTTGCATGAATCGCATTGATTCACTTCTCAATCGTCTCAATGACCCAAATGAGGATCCATGGAAAAGGGCAGAGGCTGCACTTGAATTGGGTGATTGGGGGGATGAAACTGTTATCCCGCATTTAATCAGAAATCTTAAGGAAGCTGAACATGATTTCATCAGAAGAGACTGTGCTGAGGCTCTTGGTCTCCTTGAAATATGCAATGACGAAGTGGTTGACGCTTTAATTTATGCCATAAAGAATGACCCATTCCGTTACACTCGCAATGAGGCTGCTGAATCCCTTGGTAAGCTGGAAGCGAAAAAAGCAGTTCCCGACCTGCTGGAAATGCTCAGTACCGAGCCTTGGGATTTTGGGAGGGCGAGTGCGGCATTGGCATTGGCAGAGATTGGTGATCGATCTGCTGTTCCCCATATTATTAATCAAATTAAAAAAGAAACTGAATTTTTTGCACGAAGAGATATGCTAATTGCCCTTAAGAAATTCAAGGATAAGCGTGCAATTCCCCTTGCTGTTGAGCTATTGCAAAATGACCCAAATTGGGAGGTTCGAAAACAAGCCGCCGACAATCTTGGTTGGATTGCCACTCCTGAAGGTCTTGAAGCACTTGTATTTGCCTTGAAAAGGGATCCCCATATTCTAGTCCGCCAAGAGTGCGAAAAAGCCCTGATCCGAATTGCAGGTGATCACCGCATTCCTTGGACAACAGCAGAAGACCTATTGAATAAAAAAGATCAAATCAAATTTGATTAACCTCTCAACTTCCTTGCCAATATTTCCAGAAGTTTAATCTCATCGTCTGAAACCCCTTCCGATTCTTCTGCAAGATCCCATGACGACTGTATCAACTGTTCTTTTAATCCATTCAGCAACTCTCTTTCTTCATCTGAAATGATGCCATCTTCGAGTGCCTCTGCCAATGCTTCATCATATAACATTAAATTAACTTGTGCCTGTATCAAAAGTTCCTCTTCCTCTTCAGTAATTTTCCCGTCTGCCTTTGCAATCTTTGTCAATTGTTCAATTATCCCAGAAAATACTTCATCATCTGTAGCCATACCCTCAAATGATATCCTCTACTTAAAAAACATTCCCGTTTTAAAATCACAGGACATCCGATAATTCCTGAAAATTCCAGTAACCAAAAGAAAATCCTGAAAATAGCTGGAGTCAAAGGAATAATAACACATTTTAAATTTTGTAAATAATTTCGTTGACTTATGACAGATTCTGGTTTTACCGTTCTTGTAAATGGTACTGGTACCATTGGGGAACCTCTTATCTCACTTCTGTTAGGAACAAAAGATAAACTGGGGATTGATGAGGTAATTTTCTATAAGCACACTCCTCGCTTGACTGATAGGCCAATGCTTACAGATCTAATCCGTCGGGGTGCCAAACTTTGTGTTGAAGATTCTAAAATGTCTGAATTTCAAGACATGGGTCTCGACCCTTCCTACTCTTTTTCTGATGCATTGAATATGGCCGATGTTGTTGCAGATGCTACAAAAGAAGGGGTTGGGATGAAAAATAAGCAACAGTACTATTCCAAAGTTGAAGATAAGGTCAAAGGGTTCCTTGCTCAAGGTTCTGAATCTGATTTTGGCACAATTTATGCAAGTGGCATCAATGATGAGATTTTCATGAATGGTGCTCCAAAATATGTGCAGATTGCCTCTTGCAATACCCATGCCGCCGCCGCCACTGTCAAGCACTTTGGTTTTGCCCCTGGGAATTCAGTAAAAAGAATTAACCTGACTTTAATTCGGAGGGCAAGTGATGTCTCCCAAGAGAAAAGTGTGCCTGCCCCAACCGTAACTGACTATAAATATGGCCGATTTGGCACACATCATGCAAAGGATGTATATCGCCTCTTTGAAACATTGGGTCAGGAGTTAGATATTTTCAGTAGTGCAATGAAGGTCAATACCCAATATATGCATAGCATTTCAGGTCATTTTGAAATGGAAAAGCCAATTTCTGAGGAACAAATCTTTGAGATATTGGATCGTGTGCCCCAACTTGCCTCAACTGAAAAAACAAGCGTCAATCGTGTTTTCTCATTTGGTCGTGACCATGGATACTATGGAAGAATTTTGAATCAAGTTGTTATTGTCAAACCTTCCGTCAAAACCATTGACAACCATCTTTATTTTTGGGCATTTGTTCCACAAGATGGCAACTCTATCCTTAGTTCTGTCCAAGCTGTTCTTTACTATCTATATGAACCAAACGAGGCTCACGAATTAATGCATGTGTTTGACCGTTGGATCTTCAATGAAGTATAGTTTCCCATGACAATTGTCCTTATCATTTGGATAATGCTTATTATCTTCCATGTATTCATATGGTTAATGGCAACTTCTTCAAAAGTCGATAATGCGGCGCTTTTGGAGTTCATAAACGAGAAGTTCTCAATTGTGACGCAAAGGCTTGACGAACTTGACAAAAAAGTCAATGGGGTCACGAAAGTTATTGATCAAGACCTAAAACTTTCCTATTTAAACTCTGTTGCAAGGTTTTTGGAACGGGATGTAACTGAATCAGTTAATTCCATGAGCTGTAGTTATCAACCCGATACTGAAATTCATTGCAAGTCATGGGTTGTCTCAAATATCAAGGGATATCTTGACAACCTTTCAATGGGCAATCTTGCCGGCGCTTATATTCAACTTCGACAATTCCTTGCCCAAGTAAAGCGCAATGCATTGGATGTTGAACGAAACATCCACTGCAGAAGTGAATGGATGCACTTGTTGGAAACCCTTGAGAACCATTCTGATTTCATCCAAGAGATTTCCACACTATTCGTACCACAAAAATTCATGACAAACTTGGAAGATTCCTCCTTTGATCCTGAATTTATCAGTTCTGAATTTATTGTCCCCCTTTCGCATCCACTTCGTATCAAAATCATCTACTTGCTGACACAATCCAGCAAACGTTTTACTTCCCTTAAAGATGAACTGGGGATTAAAAACACTGGATTGCTTGTTCACCACTTGAAACCTTTGACTGACACTGATTTTGTCACTCAAAATTACAAAAAGGAATACTTATTGACCGATAAGGGTCATTTGGTTGCCCGATTTTTAACTCAAATTGATAAAAGCCTAAGACCTGAAAATTCAATTTCTATCCAGAATGTAAATATTGACAATATTAATTGGAAAAAACTTACCGTTATCAATGACTAATCCATCACCATAGTGACCGTTTCATTTTTTAAGGGTATGTGGATTGTCACATATGGAATTTTCTTCTCGTATTCAAGGGTTTCATAAACTATCCCAGTCTGAAAAGATCGATAAAATCAAGGAACTCTGCAATTTGACTGATGCTGATGTTGAAGTTTTACTCGTTAAGAACCCTGCATTGGATCTGTTTGACAGAATGATTGAAAACAACATTGGGGTTATGCAGGTTCCCATTGGTATTGCAACAAATTTCCGAATAGATGGAAAAGACCGGCTTGTGACAATGGCTGTTGAAGAGGCAAGTGTTGTGGCCGCCGCTTCCAATGCCGCAAAAATCGCACGCCCCCATGGTGGTTTCTTCACTTCAACCACTGGATCTTATATGATTGGTCAAATACAAGTGTTGGATGTTATGACTCCTGAATTTGCATCGCAAGAAATTTTGGCAAAAAAAGAAGAGATCCTCAAGTTGGCTAATGAACAAGATCCAATCTTGGTCAAATATGGCGGCGGTGCAATTGATTTGGAAACACGAATCATTGGTTCTGCTATTGGAGACATGTTGGTTGTTCACTTAATTGTGAACACATTGGACGCGATGGGTGCAAATGCAGTTAATACAATGGCTGAGGCAGTGGCTCCCAAAATTGAGGAAATTACTGGTGGAACTGTTCGATTAAGAATCCTTAGCAATCTTGCCGATAGGCGTATTGTCCGTGCCCGTGCTGTTTTTGACAAGGAATTGCTGGGTGGGGATGATGTCGTTGAAGGAATTATTGAGGCATGGGCATTTGCAGATGCAGATCCATATCGTGCTGCAACACACAACAAGGGGATTATGAACGCAATTTCTGCGATAACCCTTGCCACAGCAAATGATTGGCGAGCCATTGAGGCTGGTGCTCATGCATATGCCGCTAGGAATGGATACTATGGATCTTTGACTACTTATGAAATTACGGAAGAAGGTCATCTTGCAGGGACAATTGAATTGCCTTTGGCTTTGGGAACAGTAGGGGGTGCAACGAAAATCCATCCTACAGCCCAAGTCAACTTAAAAATAATGGGTGTGACTGGTGCTCAAGATCTCGCATCAATTGTTGCATCAGTCGGATTGGCACAAAACCTTGCCGCACTTCGTGCTTTGGCTACTGAAGGAATCCAACGCGGTCATATGAAATTGCATGCCAGAAATCTTGCCGCCCAAGCAGGAGCTAAAGGTGACGAGATTGACAAGGTTTCAAGGAAGATGATTGAAGAAGGCAAAATCCGTATGGATCGTGCAATCGAAATCCTTGAAGAACTTAGGAAAAGCACTTAACCAGAATTCAGTTAACTAGTTATCATCCTTCCTGATATGAAATAACGTTTTGAAGATCCTGCCCGATTATTTACGTATTTTATGAACTTTGCAACGCCATATCTCCTGTGAACAACTGTAAATTGTCCATATTTAATTGGCAATTTAAAATACTTGTCAGGAGGTACATAATATGAGATATATCCTCCAAACTGTTCCTGCCATTGTTTTGTGAAATCCAAATAGAATTCAAAAACATTGTCGCTACGAATGTCGTCATGGATGAGGGTGTAATTTTTCCACCCAATTTGAATAACATGCGACTGTATGTCTACAATATGTTCTCCGATCATTTCTCCAATCAAGTCTCGTAACTCCAATGAATTAAGAAATCTTTGAATTCTGATAGGTGTCTTTGCCTTAAAAATTGAGTATTTACAGGGATTCCGTTCTCTTACAAATTCTTGGACTTTTATCTCTTCAAAAAATTGGTTCAAAATTTCTCCTCTAAGGAAATTTTCCATAGAAATTGTTTGTAGCTCTTTTTCATTCAAGAATCCTTGTTTTATACTTGCTATCGCCTTTTCATCAAAATACACTGGATTGATCATTTCATCAATTTTCATAAAACCACCCTGTTATAGTCGCTCTATACGCTTCACCAATTACTTCATCTACCTCATGAAATGAGTTTGGCAACACTTGGAAAAAGACAAATTTGTTGAATTTTGGTCTAATGCTCTTTACAACCTTCGTGGGTCTTCCATCTATTGATTCATACAAATTTAAGGATCCCCCCTCTCCCTTTTCAAGATCTGACAGATAGATTATGAATGCCACTTTCCTGCCTGGCAAATTGTCATCATGGCATAACAGATAATCTGTATCTGAATACAAATTTACGGTGGCATCAATTTTTTCTCGGCTGAGATTCAGACCTGTTACCTTTTCAATCCATGTGATAAATGCTTCTGAGGCAAGGAATTTTTTAAATTCCCGCAATTTTTCTGAAGGAAGCGTTTCAAGGTCATCTGTCTGTAAAAATTGAAACAAATCTGAATCTTTCTTTTCAAACTCCATTTCTTGTATTTCTTCAATAATTGCAATCAGGAAATCTTCATCAAAAAACTGATCCAGTTCAAGATGTGGAAAAGGTAGACTATTCGTAAAAGTCTCCTTAAGTTCAGTTAACTTCATCGGTTGGACGAAGTGTGAATTAATTTTCCCCTCAAACACCGAAAAATCCATCATATGATCAAAATATCGTGAAAATAAAATTTTATTGATTTGATCGACAAATCCTCTATGAAACAATAACTTAAATTAAAGTTTTCCAAAAAAGGAGTTGTGAGTGGTCAAACCATTGCAGAAAAGATTTTGTCTGCACATTCGATCGATCGGGAAACTGTATATGCAGGAGATAGGGTGGATGTAAGGCCTGCGTCCATTCTGACAAATGAAATGTTACCCATGGTTGCAATCCCTAAATTTTTGAGCACAGGTGCTAAACGTGTAAACCAACATTTTGCCGAAAACACTTTGGCAATTCTGGATCATGGTGGCTTTGGTACAACTGATAAGATGATTAATTTGCATCTTGTCGCAAAGCATTTTGCAAAACAATTCAACATTGACCTTGCGCCAGCAGGTGCAGGCATTTCTCATGTTGTTTTCCATGAACGTGGAATGGTGCAAAGTGGTGACCTTGTTTTGGGAAGTGATAGTCATACTGTCAGTCACGGTGCTTTCAATGCTTTTGCCAAAGGAATTGGGGGCTCGGATCTCGTAGAACTTATGGTCAAGGGAACAACTTGGTTGGATGTGCCTGAAACCATTTCAATTCATGTATCCAATAAACTTAGAGAAGGTGTATATAGTAAAGACCTTCTTCTTACCATGCTAGGCGAGAAATCTACGGAATGGGGTACTGATCGATGTTTTGAGTATTCTGGAGATGGTATTCTTGATCTTTCGATTGAAGCACGATTGACTATGAGCAATATGGCTGTAGAAATGGGAGGTGTGGCTGGAATTATGCCATATGATGAGAAATTGAAAAAATACTTGGACACGGTTCCTGTCCGTCGCCCTCCCAGACCAACTCTTCCTGATGATGATGCCTCATATCATGAAAAATATGAAATCGATGCTTCACAAGTAGTTCCTGTGGTTGCATGTCCCCATTCCCCAGACAACGTAAAACCCGTCGAAGAGGTGGGCGAGGTAGAATTGGATCAAGTCTTTATTGGTTCTTGTACCAACGCAAGGATTGAAGACCTTGAGGTGGTTGCCAAGATTTTGAAGGGGAAAAAAGTCAGTGTTGAAACTTTAATCATTCCAGGATCTGCATCTGTAGGACTTGAAGCTGTAAAACGCGGTTATGTTGAAATCTTCATGGAGGCTGGCGCCACTTGGGCTTATTCCACTTGTGGTGCTTGTTATGGAGGAACCTTGGGGAGAGTTGGTCCTGGAATGACTGCGATTAGCACCACTAATCGAAATTTCATTGGTCGAATGGGTGGGGACAAGACAAGCAAAACATATCTTGCATCGCCGGCAACCGCAGCAGCATCTGCAATCGCTGGAAAAATCGTGACTGCTGGATATGGAGGTGCAAAACAATGAGTGTTGATTTGAGTTCGATAAAAGGAAAGGTCATGAAATTCGGAGATGGTATGAATACCGATATAATTATTCCTTCTCAGTATTTGGAGGATTCAGACCCCAATATTTATTGTAAGCATGTAATGGCCGCAGTGAGACCTACGTGCTATCATGAAATTCAAGAATGGGGCGACACGATATTTGTGGGCGGGAAAGATTTTGGCTCTGGATCCTCACGGGAGCAGGCTCCTGATGCGATAAAATATGCTGGTGTTAAAGCTGTGATTGCAGAATCCTTTGCCTCAATTTTTTTCAGGAATTGTGTCAATGTTGGACTTCCCTTACTAGAAGTACCTGAGATTACAAAACATGTCAATGAAGGTGATGTGCTTACTGTTAACTTAGAAACCGCTACTGTCACCAACTTAACAACCAATAGGAGCTTTTCTGGAAAACGAATTGAACCATTTCTCTTAAATAAGCTACGTAAAGGTGGTCTGATTCCTGAACTGCGTGAATATGTGATCCAACACGGATTAGATAAGCCTTGAACTCTTTTGGAAAAATGCAATTTAGTTAAACGAAATTTCACTTTTTTTAGATTTCTTTTTTCACTTTACAAGGAGGATGAACGAAATTCTCCCGACAATTTTTAAAATATAGATGGTATAATTAAATTGCAATGTCAGAAGAAGTACCACAACCAGACTCAAATGTCCCAAGCACTGACGAACTCAAGCAAAAGATAACCGAGCTTGAAGAAAAGCTACAAAATACAGAAGGAACGATTGCTGAAAAGGATGCCAAAATCAAAGAGCTTGAGGCAAAAGTTTCTGAATTGGAATCTGCAAGCTCTTCATCCGAAGAAAAGGACAAGGAAATTGCAGAACTCAAAAACAAGGTTAGTGAACTTGAAGCTAAATTAAAAGAAACTGAAAATGAATTGGCTGAAAAGGACAATAAGATAAAAGACCTCGAATCCAAACTTTCTGAAGCGGATGAAATCAGAAATAAAATCATGGAAATGGAAAACGAAATCAAGGAAAAAACCTCGACACTTTCTGAACTAGAAAGAAAAGCCCAAGCGGCAGAAACCAAATCTCAAGAACTTGAGAAGAAAGCAAATGAGGCAGAAGCACGTTTCTCCGAATTCAAAGAGAAAGTAAATGAAGCAGAATCCATGGTTGCCAAAATGAAACAACAAGTGGATGAACTTCAAACCTCCCTGAAAGAAAAAGATGCAAGGATTTCTGAACTTGAGGGGCAACTCCAACAAGCAAAAGCAAGTGAGGGGTCTGTTCAAGAACTCAAGATTCTCCGTGTTTTGGCAAAAACATCAAATGTCTATGACATTTGGAATGTCTTGAATGATCAGAAACGCATTTCCCTCAGGAAATTGGCTCTACAATCTGGACGAAACCTCAATGCCATCCAAGAAATGGTTGATGCATTAGAGAGGTCAGGACTTGTCAAATACGAAGATGCTGATGAAGGAAAAATGGTTGTTATTGCCGAATAATTGATGCAGGTCTTTTACTCGGATTTGTGAAAAAGATTTTGTATCCTTTTTCTTTTACCCATTGTTCGAGCTTTTCTTTATTTTCAGGTACCACTATCAATGTTTCTCCAATCATGGCCATGGTTGCTGATTTCTCTCCAATCCGATTTAACTCATCTATTAACGATAATATTCTTTCTGTCGCCAGTCCACAATTGAGCATGAATTTTTTCCCATTTGCAATAATCTCTCTTGCATTTATGCTTTTCTTGTTTTTTAACTTTTCAACAATCTCCATCCCTGCCGCTGTAACCTTTTGCATCTGTTTTTCTGAAACCAACACGTCTGATGTGGAGAGTGGTGCAATTGGAATGATTGCAATTTCTTGGTTGTCATAAAATGGCTTGACCTTACCTATGCCTGGTGCACCCTGTTTGATACGCAACTCAATTCCTTGTACTGATTGCCCCAAAACTGACCCTAGCCCTGTCTGACATTTTGCATCTGCAATATGGGCTACTTGTAACATCGCTGTATATGATAATTGCAAATCAAACAATTCATTGGTCGCCATTATTGTCCCGATTGCTCCCGCTCCACTTGTGGAAAGTCCATGACCGATTGGAATTTCAGAAAAATGCATGATCTTTAATGGATCATCTGGAAGCTCATGCGCTGTTTTTAATTCTTCAAGTGCCTTCAATGATACTTTTCCATCAATTTCTTTTCCATTAAAGAATACACTGGTTTTATCTGATCGTTTTACAATGGTTTCCATTCCCAATTCAAAATTGATGCCACCGCCTATACTTCCCATCTCAAGCCAGTCCTCTTTTTTCTCGGGCACCGCAAAAAATAGCGTTGCGTGTATTGGTGCCCAAGCTTTTGCTTTTTCTTTCATCACTTGTTTGATATTTTTCTTCTGTTTAAGATTTATTTATGAGACAAGCTTATTTTACAACCTTAAAATTCAGCGTACCCACATTTTCCACTCCACAGCTAACGTAGTCTCCAATGTTTAAGGTTGCTTTTGGTTCCATATAATATCCGACACCCGAAGGTGTCCCTGTCAAGACTACGTCTCCAGGATATAATGTTATTGCCTCTGTAATAAATGCAAGAAGTTCTCCAATGGGATAAATCATTTGCGATGTATTGGCCCTTTGCCTCTCTTCACCATTGACTTTCAGCCATATCTCCAAATCCTGTAGATTATTCAATTCATCAATAGTGACGATGTATGGTCCAATTGGGAGACTGCCATCAAATGCCTTTCCCCTTGTCCATTGTTTTTCTGATTTTTGGACATCCCGCATTGTCAAATCATTTGCAACAGTGACACCAAACAAATAATTTTCAAAATCTTCTTTGACGTTTGTCATCTTTTTCCCAATTATAACTGCTAATTCGACTTCATAGTCCAAATATTTGCCATGTCTAGGAAACTTTACTCCTGAATTATGTCCTATCATGTTTGAAGGGTATTTTGAGAAAAGCAATGGTTTTTCTTCTGGCTTTTTCCCCTGTTCTGTAATATGTTCCATATAATTCCTTCCCACACAGACAATCTTTCCTGGACGGTAAATCGGTGGAAGCCATTTTACGTCCTTTAGGTCTGTTTTTTCTGAAACTTGTACCTTCTCAAAAAAGTCCTGATCTCCCAAAAATCTTTCGTACCCCTCATCATTCCTAATTTTCCCTTCAATGAAATGAAAGGATTTGCCGTTGTTCAATACATATTTTTCCTTTCCGTTTATCTCAACTCTACCTATCTTCATTGATTTATGACCAATTTTGCCTTAAAATAATTTTAGAAACAACTAAAACAATAAACTCAATATGAATAAATTGTAGGCGATGTGAATTGCAATTGGAAAATAAACTGATCCTGTTTTCTCCCTTAATGTTGAGAAAATCAAACCAGCAATGAATGCATTAACTAAAGAAACAATGGACAGCGGGTGTAGCATTGCAAATAACACACTTGAACCCACTATTGCCATCAATCTACTGGATTTTTCTTTCAAAAATCGAAATAGAAATTCCCTGAAGAACAATTCTTCAGATATTGTTGAAATCAAAACAAAAAGGACTGCAAAGCTTATCGGAAATTTTTGAATATCTGGAAAATTCAGTGTTTGGATATACGGTGCAAGTGCAATAAGCAAGATTGAAGCTGTCACTATTTGCAATAAAAGAGCCAAACCAGCGTATACAATATTTCTTTTTGATATTCTTCCCCTTTCAATTCCTTTTTGGCGAAAATAGAAAAATGGTATGATCAATGTTGTAAAGGTGGTAATAAGAAATTGTCCCGTGTTGTCGTTTGTAAGAAAGAAATATATGCTACTAAACGATGGCAAGACGATCCATCCTGCAATGGTAATGATGAACGCTAAAAAAAAGGTTCTGATTTTTTCAGATAATGGTCCCGAAAGTGTTTCTAAATCCATTTCTTCCAAAGAAATCATGCCAATGACCAAAAAAATCCCCCCAAAAATCAGAATGATAACCAGAAACCTTACAATATCCAAATTAATTTCAGTATTCCTGACTATTGATGTCACAGGAACAACAGCAATGGAAAAACTCAACCCATAAAAAATAATAAGATTAATGAAATTTGTTAGGTCTTCTTCATTATCTGAGGGATTGATCAAAAAAATCCCCATTACACATGCAGTCAATGATATTATTACAACAGCAAGTATTACACTTATTTTTGCAAGATCCAGAATTGGTGCATATTCCATGAATGCTAAAATAATGAGTATTGTCGCAAAAATCGGGACCTCTAAGGTAACCAATTGAAGAAACTTTGCAATCACAAATTTTCTTGGTCCATTTGGTGCCGATTTAATTACCTCTAAGAATGATTTTTGTTGTACTGTGAAATTTGCGGCTTCTATGAAGACAATTGTTGAACCCGATACAATCAACGTAAATAGCAGTATTCCATTTTCAATGTCTCCGTTAAATTGTTGGGACTGTCTAAATAATCCCTCCTTTGAAAATGCAAAAAGCATGAAAATCGTCACTGCGATTCCCATTGTCAATCTTGACAAATTTTCAATGTCTCGTAATGACGAATACAAAAGATTCCGAAAAACAATCCTGATGGATTGATCGGGAATGATTTGTATTACTTTTTCAAAAATTTTTTTGGGTCTGCTTTTATTGACGGTTGTTACCGTTGTAGAAGAGATATCCTCCCAATCATAAAGCCTTGATGCAAATATCCCCCCAAAAAATATCAGTCCTGAAATCATTGTAATCAAGAGAATGGATGCATAAGTTATGTTTAGTCCAATTTCAATACCATAAATACCATATACAATTAATGTGCTGGCAAGTATGAATGGCAGGTAAGCAAAAATCCCTAAATCCGCTCCTTTATCTGCAAGATCAAGAAGCATTCGCAGGAAAGGCAATGCAGTCATCATGACAAGGGATATCATAAGTGTGACAAATGCTCTAGCAACTTCTGTTTTTCTTTTTGCAACAAATCGAAAGAGAATTGGGGTAAGTAACG
This sequence comes from Candidatus Heimdallarchaeota archaeon, assembly GCA_015523565.1. Lineage (GTDB taxonomy): Archaea > Asgardarchaeota > Heimdallarchaeia > Heimdallarchaeales > Kariarchaeaceae > WAKA01. The sequence continues at coordinate 22,370 of WAKA01000207.1, forward strand.
TTCCCGCAATTAATCCCAATAATATCAAAAGAAACAGCCCCAAAAAAATAAAAAATGTGGATTTCCATACTGGTTGATTTGAAATGCCTGTAAATGGGAGTAAAGAAAATGTTCCAACAAGGATATAGAATGGTAGAAAGAATACTAAATTTGCCAAAGAATTTCCCACCAATATTTCCAATGGCTTTATTGGACTTGCCATGGCAACTTCTCTGCGTGATTGTGCGCTTCCATCATAAACTGACCTCCCCAATGGACTCACAAATGGTCCTATGAATGTGAAAAATGAGAACATACTGATTATTGCAAAAAAATCCCCAATTGGTGGCGCCGTTTGTTCTCCGATTAATTCATTCCTATTCAGATAATTGATTACAATTCTTATAAAGAAAGAGAAGAATAAAACTCCTGAAATAAAAGATATGGGTATCCATTTCCTTATTGATCTAAAACGTGCAGTGGTTGTAAAATATTCTGCCTTGAAAACAGCTAGCCATCTTTTTGTCCTCAATTTCTCTCCTCCAAAAAAAAGCTTAGATAGGCTTTCTCCATACTCTCTTCAGTTCCTAAAAACTCACTGACTGTTCCCGTGAACAATATTCTTCCCTCTGAAATTATTGAAATGGTGTCACATAACTCAAAAACATTCTCCAGAAGATGTGTGGCAATAATAATGACCTTCTCTTCCTGTTTGTATTGCTTGATGATTTCTTTGACTTTAATTTGTGCAACAACATCCAAGTTTGCCATTGGTTCATCTAAGAGCAAAACTTTAGGGTCATGAATGAGTGATGCAATTAATGCGACTTTTTGTTTTTGACCTTTAGACAGGGTTTCAATTAATCTTCCCTGGAATTTTTCCATGCCTAATTCTTTTGAGAGAAATCGCAATTTTCTTTCTATAGTGATTGGATTAACTTCATACAAGGCACCAATAAACTCAATATATTCCTGAACACTCAGTTTTTCATAAAGGGCTGTCTCTTCAGGTAATAGTCCTGTAATTTTTTTCACCTCATTTCGTTCCTCGATTAAATCATGTCCATAAATTCTTCCAAACCCTGTTGACGGTCTCATAACCCCTGAAATGAGTCTAAGCAATGTGGACTTTCCAGCCCCGTTTGGACCAATCAATCCTACAATGTGACCACTAGGAAGTTCCAAGGTTACATCTCTTAGTGCATATGTGTCCCCAAACTTTTTTGATATGCCCTTAAATACAATGGCTTGATCCTGCAATTGTCATTATATTATTTTCTTAGCTTTATAATTGTTCCTTCTGTTTTTCTACTATCTCCCTATAATTAATTAAAGCTCTCTTGCCTTGTTTTTATCTGCATGTCTCTGTTTTCCATATGTGTATTGTTGTGGGAAAAATATATTTTCGCACTTGTTCCTTTATTACAACCCTTTTAATTTACACTACTTTCGCCACATTTTCATACAAATAGTGTGCATTTATACACTGCCGCTGAAACCGCAGAATTTTCATGATTGGGGTGTTCTAACTGGCGTTGCACTCGTAAAATATTTATTATTTTAAGGGATAAATATCTATTGAATTCTAAATACTTATATTGAAGGAATCCCTATAAAATCTTAGATTAGAGGCAATTTTACGCCGATAAGGAAAGGTTTGGGGCTTATGTTGAATCAAATATTTAAACGGGATGCTGAAGGAATCCCTACAATCAAGCTTGTTATTTTCGGACCTTCTTTGGCTGGAAAGACTTCTTTGCTATCCATATATTCCATTTTAAAGAAGGTTGAATCTCCTGAGCAGGTCTATTCTGATCTAAAAAAGATAGAAGATCCCAGCGGAAGGACTGCTTTGTTTGATCAATCGGTATTTGAACTACCAAAGGGTCAAGGAACTGCACTGCCATTGATGAGATATGCACTTTATTCTGTTGCAGGACAGGATCGATACAAAGAGACCCGGAAAGTTGTCCTAAGGGGAACAGACGGATTGATGATCATGCTTGACCCTTCAATTGAACAATATGATTCCAATAAGGCGTCATTGGAGGAATTAATGGAGTTATTGGGTGATCAATTAAAAAACAACGAACTTCCATGGATACTGGTTGTCAATAAAATGGATCTTCCACAAGAACAGCGAACCAGCACGGAAGATATCATGAAACTTATGATTGAGGTTGGTCTTGTGGAAAATATTGGGGAAGCATATCAAAAGCTTCATGAAATGTCCTGCCTTCAAGCAAGAGACGATTTGCTTGCTATGCCCAAACGTGCAGATTGGAAAGAGCTATTGGACACCAGTGGAAGACTAAGGAGGGATGCAAGACCCGAATCTGTTATAAGGGCCGCTGCTCCTATTGAAAACCTTACTAGACTTGTAATCGAGCATAAAATCCGGAAAATTAAAGAACAAGTCAAGAAATGACTTTTGTTCCTGTCTCTGTAATTAATTTTATAGGTTTGCTTCCAAGCTTGAAAATTCCTGTCTCTACAATTCCTGGTATTTGGCGGCAATTTTTCTCAAATTGTTCAAAATTTATGCTCGTATTGTCATACTTAATGTCAAATATCCAATTCCCATTGTCTGTAGTGAACGGGATGCCTGACCTTGTCATCCTTAGGGAAATGTCTTCGATACCCTTTTGATCTAATAATATGTCTCTTACAATTAAATATGAAAATGGGATGATTTCAATCGGCAAAGGAAAATTGAGCTGATCCACTAGCTTTTTATCTTCTGATACAATGATGACTTGCTTTGCAGCATTCCATAATATTTTTTCACGTGTCAACGCACCCCCTCCCCCTTTAATTGCAATATGTTTTGTTAGGGATATTTGATCCGCCCCATCAATATATACTTCAATATTTCTAGGGAATGGGTTTTCTTTAATTCCTCTTTTGATAAATTCTAGACTGGTCATTGACGATGCTGAAAAAAACTCTGCCTTTTTTTCTTTTTCCAATAACAAAATAACTTGGGCAATGGTCGTGCCACTTCCAATGCCTATGTTTCCAAATTTGTTGATTTCATCCTGTACTTTCCTTGCAATTTCTTTCTTTGGATTCTTCACATCTCAAATTATTTCTTTCGAATATATTAGTTATTATTGCTCTTCTTCTTCATTAATATACTTCTTTAACCTTGCCAACTCTTTTAACATGTCCATCCTTAATGCTGCAATGCTTGTTGTTTTTGCAAATTTGGAATCATCTGCATGTGCCTTTTGAATACTGGGCTGTGTTGCACTTGGCATTGCAGGGGGTTGTGGCGTTGGAATGGATGCCTTTGTTGGTGGTTGTGGAGCTGGGATGGATGATCGTGCTGGTGGCTGTGGCGTTGGAGTGGATGACTGTGTCGGTGGTTGTGGAGCTGGGATGGATGATCGTGCTGGTGGCTGTGGAGCTGGGATGGATGATCGTGCTGGTGGCTGTGGAGCTGGGATGGATGACTGTGCCGGTGGCTGTGGAGCTGGGATGGATGATCGTGCCGGTGGCTGTGGAGCTGGGATGGATGATCGTGCCGGTGGCTGTGGAGCTGGGATGGATGATCGTGCTGGTGGTTGTGGGGCTGGAATGGATGACCGTGCTGATGGTTGTGGGGCTGGTGCAGATTGTTGTACTGGTGTACTTTTTGAAGTTTCAAAGATTTCCTTAACTGTTTTTGTTCTTCTTGGTACAAATGGGTCTTGTTCCAATCTTGATTGCAAGTCTGCTTCAAGATCCGAGAAATCTTCTTCTTCTACTTTTTCTTCTAGCAAAATGATTCCTGGTTTACTGGCTAATTCTTCCAATGATTGCTGAAGAAGTAAGATGTCTCCTTGGATTAATTTCTTTGCTTTAACAAATCCACTGGTTGAAATCAAATTTTCTTCTCTTGCTTCTTCAATAAATTCAAGCATGTCTTCTAATGCCTCTTTTTCGGCTTGATATGCAATTGCTCTGTCTTGGTCAATTGTTAAAGATGTTGCAATGCTAAATGCAGAACTTGGTTTTCCGCTTGTCTGTGTTCGTCTTCCTTTGCTAACGAAAAATTTGGAGAATACAATTGCCAACACTACCGCAAAAATTCCAAAAATGATAAAAGCCTTCATTCCAACACTAACGCCTTCAGGTGGAAGTGCATTTAATTGATCGTCTGGAAACATGGTTTCACCTTTTCTTTAAATTAGTTGTGATTTTAACGTTATTAAGTATTCCTAACTTACATAAGCTGGTTTCTCGAATTATTTTCACAGATTATAAATTCATAGACCTGGAAAATATATGTTTTCCTCATCTACTATGATTAAACCTAAGTTTTCCAGTTGTTCTATTGTTTTTTCAACACGTTCTTTATTCCATCCTGTTACCAATTGTATTTTTTCCACATTTAACATTTCAAATCCTTTTGCAATCCTCAATAGTTCGTTGGAATCCTCATTTAGTTCAACAGGGATAAATTGGACTATCTTCTTTTCCTTGTCAATAAACCCTGGGATCAACTTGTTCTTCTCAAGAATCTCTATAGCTTCTGGAATATCTTTTTCGCGTAGTTTCCAATTGCTTCTTGTTTTTGAAAAGTGATCCTGTAATTTCTCAATGCTTATAATTCCTCCTGTTTCATTCTTTAGTTCTTCAGTTCCTATCAACAATAGTTCTCGAGAAAGGATTTGAAGGAATTCCCCTCTTTTAAATCTAGGGGATGTTATCTTTCCTGATGTTCCTACAAATGCAGATAAACCCGCTTTTTCTCGTAATTTAGTCACCCTTTCTTTTATTTTTCGTGACCTAAACACAGATTGACTTTTGTCATCTTCAATTTTTTGCACACCATTTTTCAGAATTGCTGTTTTCTTTTCTTTCGCATCTTTCTCAATGTTCAAAAGGCTCTGCGCAAAGTTTTCCATCGCCTTTTTTTTGTCGTCATTTGAATCTTCCATCTTTCTCAATTTCTTTGTAGGGAAACTCCTTAAAAAACCATTCTAGATTTCCATATCTTTTTTTCAAAGATTTTTTAAAGCCTCTTCAACCAATCTTGTAAATTCTTCCGTATAAATGTCTTCGATAGGTTTTGTATTCGGTTTTGGAAGATCTGTCTTAAGTTTTTGAATGGTTTTCCCACTTGAATCTTTGACCATGATGTCCAAATTCCTGAATTCTGTCTTTTCCAATTCTTCAAGAGCCTCCTCAATCAACTTTGTAAATTCATCATCCTCTGAATGAATCGTTTCTGGTTCTTTTTCCTCGGTAATAAATTTCCCCAAACCTCCTTTGGCAAGGTCGTGAAGTGAAGCCTCTTCAAGGTCTGGGTGTTTCTGGTGTGACATCACTTCATGCAATGATATTATTGGCTCTTCATCAATTGTCTCTGCAAGAATGGGTTCTTTTGTGACAAATTTTTGTAATAACCTCCCCTGTTCAACAATAAGTCCTTTGAGGTTTTCAATTTCTTCAATAAGTAGTTTCATCTGCTTTGATTGTTCAATCAAAATGCTTTCTTGAGCTGGTTTTTGCTTTGCCTCCCTATGTAGATCCAAAATATATTGCTTCATTGTTTTTCCTTGCGATATTGCCTCGTTCTTGATTTCTTTATGCAAATTCTCCGATACGTAAAAACTTATTTGTTTATTGTCTTTTCTTGGCATTCTTTTCACCTATGGTGAGTACCCATCGGTATACTCTTTTGATTATCGCATATAAATATGTATGGATATATGGTACTCATTCTCCCCAATGAATATTCATTTTATTTTTTTATTTCATTGCAATCTATCTCGTACAAAAGGTTTTTCTTTTTATTTTCCAACTCAATTTCATGATTGGTCACAATGCCAAAGATTCTGAGAATGTAGAAAGCAGGGAAGGCATTCAATACCATTTGAAAGTGAAGCCTGGAGACCTTGCGGATACTGTTCTTTTGCCTGGTGATCCCCATCGTGTAAAACGTATTGCTGAAATGTGGGATTCATCAACAAAGGTTGCCGAATATAGGCAATTTGTATCATATACTGGGAAATATAGAAATACTCCTATTTCCTCTACTAGCTCTGGAATTGGTCCATCTGCTTGTGAAATTGCTCTTGCAGAACTGAAAAATGTCAATGTCAAGACAGTAATTCGGGTGGGGTCGTGTGGTGCATTGCAAGAAGACATTGAATTGGGTAGTGTTGTCATCTCCGAAGGTGCTGTAAGGCTAGAAGACACCAGTGATCATTATGTCATGAAGGAATACCCTGCAGTTGCCTCTCGAATGGTTACCAGTGCCCTTATCCAAGCTGCAGAAGAACTCAACATTCCCTACCATGTAGGGATTACAGCTACTTCCTCTTCATTCTATTGTGGACAAGGTCGTCCTGGCTGGCAAGAATATTTACCTTCTCACAGAAAACATTTGGTGGATGATCTGGCAAAGGCAGGTGTTTTGAATTTTGAAATGGAAGCAAGTCTTCTTTTCGTAATGGGTCGAATTTATAATATGGAGATTGGTGCAGTAAGTGCTGTATATGCAAATCGCCCTCGTAAAGAATTCGCAGTAAAGGGTGAAGAAAATGCTATTCGTGTTGCAAACGAGGCTTCTCGGATAATTTTCGAGGAATATTCACAACGAACATCAAAATATTGGTACTAAACAACAAATGTCAAAATTTTCGAAGAAGCTTACTGTAATTGGTGAAACGTTTTAGCTGTAATGTGTGGCAGTTGTATCAATTTTCATTTTGTACTTTTTTGGAGAGTCTATTATATATCTGTCTAATTGTGTTTTTATCAGAAATTTCAATCAGTGTATCCCATGCTTTATCTATCCCAATTTGTTCTGTCATGATCTTGAATGCCTCCTTCTCCCCCACTTGGTTTGCCATGATCTTGAATGCCTCCTTCTCCCCCACTTGGTTTGCCATGATCTTGAATGCCTCCTTCTCCCCCACTTGGTTTGCCATGATCTTGAATGCCTCCTTCTTCCCAATTAACTTTGTAAGGATTTGAAATGCTTTATCTTTCCCTAAGTCTTCTGCAATGAGGCGATAATTTTTTTCTAGAATCGTAGTCATGTCAAATCCCTTCTGTTCAGCAATTGGTTTAAGAATATCATAACTATAATGCGTCATGACAGATAAAAAAGTTTCTTCAAATGGAAATTCTATTTTCTCCATCAGGTCAAAAACCGCTTTAATCTTTCTTGATGAATTGCTGAAGATGAGCAATCCCAAATTTCTAGTGGTGGCTTCTAAACGATTAATTGAAATAAGATAAAGCAATCTGTTGTCAAAAGTGATCGTGAAAATACCTGTGTCCAGTATTTCATATTTTACATCATTAAGGAAATTTCGAGGATAGGTGGTTGTGAGAAAGACTTCTGCTGTTCTCATTGAAATTGGGGGATCAAATTTATAAAAAAAAAGATAACGGTATGCAATTAATTTTGGCAAGTCTGAAAACTTCAATCTATCTCTATGGCTTTTAAATTCAATGATTAAGCGTTCTGCATGTGAATGTTGAAGGATGACATAAAATGGGTGAAGATATTTGAAATTGCGTTGTGCGGAAAATTCTGCAACTACATCAATTTCAAAAGGTAATTTTCCCACTTTGATGGAACCCCTTAATTTCCATCCAAATGTAGAAACTAATTCCCTAAAAAGATTCTTGAACGAAGCATCAATAGCCACAAAGAAAAATAGATTTTGTTTATTAAAAATGCTTTTTTTCGGATATTTGTATTGATTATTGTTTAATCGAGATTTCCAAGAATAAGCTATGTTGCAAATTTCTTATATGGTATTCAAAAGTTATTAATGTGGTATTTAGGAAATATTGGTGATAAATTGGAAAAAAATAATCAAAACCATTCTTTCTGATGCCTCTGATTTAAGTTCTAAAAGAAAACAGTAACACATCATGAACAATCAATTTGAATTGCTTAAACAAGAATTTCTTCGCGCTTATGCATTCTACCATCCTAATTTTGCTTTTAGTTCTGGATGGCGTGAGTATGCAGGTATTGTTCCTGATTATTCCAAAGAAATGCTTGCTGCTCATCGACAATTTTTAACAACTTTTATTGATAAAGCAAGAAAGATAGACGAAACTACTCTAGATGAAGTGGGGAAAATTGATCTTTGGGTGATGATTAATCATATTGAATCCCTTCTTTTTGATCAAGACATATTGGATGTCTATCGATTGAATCCCATGGTCTATACAGGGTCCGCATTTATTTTTGATTACCTCTTGAAGCAATATGCGCCATTGGAGCAACGAGTCAAAGAAATGAGTCTCCATCTAAACCAATTGCCTAGATTTTATCAAACTGCAATTGAAAATTTGGATTTTGATAATTTGGCTAAAGAACACATAACAATGACTGTATCGATGCTAAAAGGAATGCTTGAATTCTTTAATAATATTGGAAATGAAATAAGGGAACTATCAAAGGATCAAGGCATTGTAACTGAAGAAACAATTCAAATGGCAGAAAATAGTGCCAAGAAAGCGCAAATCGCAATTGGGGTTTTTTTGAATAAACTTGAAAATGCTAAGGCTCAAGGCTCATTTAGGATGGGTAAGGAAAAATTCCAAAAAATGTTGTGGGCTCATGAACGTGTAAATGCCCCTATTGAGGAAATATTAGATGCTGGGCTAGCTAATCTAGAACGAAACTTACGAGAGTTAAAGAAAAGTGCAGAATTGATTGACCCCAATAAAACCCCTCAACAAATTCTTGAAATGATAAAGAAGTTGCATCCATCAAAGGAAACCCTGATTGAAGAAACCCAAAAAATGCTTGAAGGTATCCAACAATTCATTATTGACTCTGATTTTGTCAGTGTCCCTTCCATGATCATGCCAAAAGTTATTCCTACCCCAAAACCATTCAGGGAATGGGCATTTGCGGCAATGGATACTCCAGGTGCCTTAGAGACAAGGGCAACTGATAGTTATTATTATATCACTCCCCCTGATGAAAATTGGTCCCTAGAGGAACAGGAATCTTGGCTTACTGTCTTCAATTATAAACAGTTGCTAGATATTTGTGTGCATGAAGCATTTCCTGGTCATTATTTGCACCATCTACATAATCAAAGATCAAAATCATTAATGGCAAAGCTTTTTGGTGCATATCATTTTTGGGAAGGATACGCACTATATGTTGAGGAAGCAATGTGGCACCATGGTTTTCAAAAGGATGACCATGAATATCGCATGGCCCAACTTCTAGAAACCCTAATCCGCAATGTGCGGCTAATTTGTTCGATAAAATATCATACATCTGAAAATTTTACAGTGCAAGATGGTACCAAAATGATGATGGAAAAAGCGTTTATGGAAGAAAAGCCTGCACAAAGTGAAGCTTTTCGAGGAACATATGACCCTGGCTATTTGAATTATGCACTTGGAAAATTAATGATTGAAAAACTTCGAGAAGATTATAAAAACGAAAAAGGAGAGGACTTTTCTCTCCGACAATTTCATGACGAGTTACTGTCTTATGGAGCTCCTCCGATTCCTCTACTAAGAAAAATTATGCTAAATGAAGATAATGGCAAAATACTTTGAAACGTTTTTTTGTTTATAATCCCAAGAGGTTTGCCAAATTTGGATTGATTTCTGAAATCTTTTCCTTTGCAATAATTTCATAGTATTGTCGAATAATACCTGTTGTCAATAAAATTCCTGTCCCTGTGCCTACCGCTCCAAGGAAATCTGCAATAGCTGCTAACAAACCAATGAAAACTCCTCCTAAAAATGCGGCATAGGGTATGTAATTATTTAGGTATTTTTCAATGCTTTTTGGGTTTCTTCTAAATCCTGGTATTTGCATGTCTGCTCCAATCAGCTGCTCTGCAACATTGCGCGCTGACATTCCCGCTGTTTCAACCCAAACCATTGCAAATGCGGTTGAAAGTACTACCATTAGAATTAAATATCCTATTGCTTGAAACGGGTTTTCAATTACATCTAATATTCCTCTTGGTGGGGTGGTCAGAGCCGCAAGACCTCCTGTTGGTACTTGTTGTTGTTGTCCCCCTCCTGCATCTGTTGTACCCCATGTGCCTAAAAACCTCGCTAGTGTTCCCATTGGTGAATTTTCTGCCCCATACTTGTTGTTCATCAGCCTGCTGACGAGATAAATGTTTGCAAATAAGGCAGAAACAAGAATGACTGGAATGTTGCTAACATAAAGAAACTTGATTGGATATCTAGCAGGCATTTTGTATTCTGCATGTTGCACTGGGATTTCTATTTTCATAGTTTCAAAATAAATGACAACCCCAAATACCAATATTGTGGCAAAAACATTGAACATATCTGGGGAATTTGGAATGTCTGGATGCCATAAACCTCTGAATACATTTCCTCGTATCAGTGCTTGGAAAAAGAAAATCAATGCACCTTGCCTATATTGACAGGCTGCGCGATCAGTATCCAAGGTAGGGCAAGTTGTGTCTGTCACGTCGTTTAAGCTTAACATCCCCCTGACAACTTGAAAACTAACTGATGCTGCAATAAACAATGAAATCCCAGACCCAAGACCGTACCCTTTTTGGACAAGTTCATCCATTAACATTATTGCTAAACCTGCTAAGGTCAATTGTATGACTATGATGGTTTGTATTCCAAGATCCTTTTTCACAGCATCTCCATAGGCTCCTCCCGATATGTAGGCTATTGCCTCAAAAACAGTCATCAGAATGGCCATAATTTTTTGGGAAACTGTATATAAGGCTCTTTCTTCAGAATCTTGGAAATCGACATTTATTATACGAGAACCCACCAATAACTGCAGGATCATTCCTGCTGTGACGATCGGACCAATCCCCAATTCTGCCAAAGTTCCCCTTTGAGAAGCCAATATTGTTCTCAATGCAAAAAACGGGTCTTCTTGCTGAGACAGATCTCCCGGTCCATATACAGGTACCGAGAGCATTATTAGATAGAGAAGCAATGCCATCAATGTATACATTACCTTGCGATTGAAAGATGGTTGCTTTTCAGGTTTCTTTACCTCAATTGTAATTGGTAGAAATAACTTAAACATATTCAAGAATCTACTTGCTATTTTCGTCACATCCTTTGTGTGGTTCTCATGGTTCGCTTTTGAACCTAATCGTCCTTTTTCATTTACATTAAAATTCTTATCGTTAGATGTTTCATTGGACAAGTTTTTTTCTTTTTTAATTACCCTATTTATTAGTTTACCCTCACAATTTTTTTAAGTCTCTTCTCATGTCATTTGTATGGAAAATCCAAGTGAATATTTGATAAAATTATCTGTGGGCTCTGATTTCTCATGTAAAATCTCCTTGCGAAGGTCTTATATCCCGTTTACCTCGAAACGAATTGTTGATGCCCTTCCAATTAGGGGGCGGGCGATCAAAAGAAGTGGAAAACTAATGTTAACAACTTCAATTATTGGAAAGGGGGAAAACCTGAAAAATGAATTCCAACCATTTGACATCTCTATCCATAACAGCACTGGAACAATCACATTATTTCTTGAGAAGACAAAACTTTCCCACCAGGAAACTTATGTCTCTTCGGTTCCACAATCTGATCATGATCGATTGGTATCCACCATAGAAAATGAAGGACTTGTGATAGATATGGTTCTTGAATGGTAAAATCACTGGACGAAGTTTATCAGATGACCACAAAAGAAATAGATTAGTTTGGTCAACAATTGACAATGAATCATGATTTTCTTCCATTGTTTGTCTATGAAAACTATCAATCCATTTTTCATGAGCTTTCCAATTCCTTGAGTGGCTTTTCCCATAATGAATTTTCCTTTGGGTTTGAATTGAAAAGACACGATTTTCCACTCCCTGAAGGAAACTTCATTTTTCTCAACCCAAATTTTTCCTCATCGGAACTCGAGCAACACATCAAATCCATCAAGTCACTGCCATTGGGTATATACATCCCTGAAAATCACAAGGAAATTGATTTCTTAGACCGTTTTAATTATAAAAAAAGTTCACAAACCCTTTCTGTTTATTATAAACAATCGTCACTCACTGAAAACCAATTAAACAAAATAATGGAGTCTTCTCTGATTACAAGGAATTTTTCGTTTGAACAAAGAGGGAAAGTCAATTCGGTTTATGAAAAAATGGATATCCTCCCTGGTCTTCTATTTGCTCAAAAACCGCCAAATGTGGCTGAAAAGGAAAAAACCATTCTTCCTATCTCCCAATTGTACCAACAAATCGAACGAATTCCTCGGGCTTTTCTTCATCTATTCAATGGAAAGTTTTGGATACTTGAGGATCATTTCGAAAATTTTCTTGCTTCTGCTATTACCATCGCAAATGAAATTGATTTTCATGACGAGAAAAGCAATAGTATATTTTATCTTGTAAGTCCAAAAGATGTAGAATCAAAATTGCAACAACAAATACTATTGACGAATATTGAGGTGCAACTTAAATCAGATCATTTATTTGTTTATAATATTGCTTATGACCTCCAAGATACAATTTTCTCTGAAATTGGTTATAAAAAGATCATAAGCTTCATTTTGTTTACTAACGATTCAGAGCATTAAAGAACTGATGATTTGCATTTTCATTAGGAAATGGTTGCACTTGATTTTATCAGGGTTGCCTTATGCACCCCCTCAACAAAAATCGCAAATGTCTACGCAAACTTGGAAACACATAAGATGCTTATTGACCAAATATCCCAAACTGGGGCAAGCATTGTCGTTTTTCCAGAACTCTCATTAACTGGGTATTCTTGCAATGATTTGTTCCATAATTCTGGACTTTTGCTTAATGTAGAAAAGGCGATATTGGATCTAGAGTCTTACTCTTCAAAATACCCTGATCTTTTAATTGTGGTTGGAGCTCCTATTCCAGTCAATGGTCAGCTTTTCAACTGTGCTGTAGTTATCAATAATGGTCATATTGCAGGTATTGTTTCAAAGACGTATCCTCCAAACTATAATGAATTCAAGGAGGATATCTATTTCCAAGATGCACTTGTGAATCCTTTAGACATTTCAATTGGCTCTAATCATAATGTCAAATTATCTAACTCCCTTATTTTTCATGACATTTCCAATGATGTCTCTATTGGTATTGAAATTTGTGAAGATTTATGGGCACCATGGCCTCCTTCAATTCCTGCTGCAATTTCTGGGGCAGAAATCATTCTTAACTTGTCGGCCAGCAATGAATTAATCGGAAAAAGTGCTCATAGAGATGAACTGATAAGGATTATGTCTGATAAGATACATGCTGGTTATTGTTTTGTATCTGCCAACTCTAGTGAATCAACTGCTGAAGTAGTCTTTGGAGGACACACATTGATATATGAGTTAGGTGAAAAAATTGCTGAAAAACCCATTTTTTCCTCATCTCCCTTTATTATTGCAGACCTTGACGTTGGACGCATTAAATCTGCAAGATTAAGAAACACAACTTGGAAAAAAGCAATTCGAAGAACCACCACTAAAAATATGACTGTTCCAATCAGAATTTCAATGCATAATGAAGCACCACTTCTTCGTCCAATGCATAAATTTCCTTTCCTTCCATACAACGCAAACGCGAAAACCATCTTTGATCTCTTGTCTGGCTCTTGCAGTTCAATTGTGAAAAATCGTCTCCAAGAAACTTTTCTTATTCAAGCCGTTGGTCTTGCAAAAAGGGCTGAACGAGCAAAGGCCAAATCATTTGTCATTGGACTTAGTGGTGGCGTTGATTCCACTTATGCCTTTCTTGTTTCACAAAAGGCTCTTGAAATGTCCAATGTGGAAAAAATAACTGCCATAACAATGCCTGGGCCTGGAACCTCCCCACAAACTTTGGCTCTTGTTAATGAACTTGGAAAGAGTTTTGATATCCCGATTCGAAAAATCCCAATTGATGAATTGATTAAAAAAGAAACATCATTGTTGAAACATAATGGTGAAATTGATCTTGCATACGAGAATATGCAGGCCCGGCTCAGGACTGAAATAGCTTTCAATATCGCAAATATGGAAAATGGCATTGTTGTGGGGACTGGTGATCTTTCTGAAATTGCTTTGGGTTGGATGACATATAATGGTGATCACATGAGTTCCTATGCTGTTAATTCATCAATCCCGAAAACAATGGTGCAACTTTTGATCAAATGGTACGCAGAAACAAAAGCATCAACACTCCAAAAATCAGTCCTGCTGAAAATTCTTGAAATTCCCATCTCTCCAGAACTTAGACCTTCCGAAAATGGAGAAATCGCCCAAAAAACAGAAGAACTAATTGGTCCATATGAGCTCCATGATTTTTTCCTTTATCATTTTGTGGTGAATTTCTTCTCTCCGCAAAAAATCAAATTTCTTGCCCAACAAACCTTTGCAGACAAATATTCTAATGACGAAATTGCAAAATGGTTGAATGTATTCTTGAAGAGATTTTTCTCCAATCAATTCAAAAGGTCAGCAATGCCAGAGGGGCCTAAAGTGACTGCTGTCTCTCTTTCACCTCGAAGCCAATGGAGAGTCAATGGTGATGTAACTTCTCCTAAGTTTACATAATCATCGCATGTCCAATCATTTTCCCGTTATGTTCCAACCAAAGGAATACGTCTGGATGAACCAATTTGTTTTCAATCATCAGTTTGGCAATTTTTTCCCCAAAAACATTCAATTGCGTGAATGATTTCAGTTCCTGTAAAACCTCGTCAGCTTCATATTCAATTTTTCCATAAAATGATTCTCTGATATGGAGCTTCGCCCCATTGAATATGATTGTCTCACCCAAAATTTCCTTGTCACAAACCGCAATAAGCTTTTGTCCTTCTATCTTATGGATTTTTAGGTAAAACATTTGCATCCCTGCAACTATTTTAGGCTTTTAACAGCGGCTGTTGCACCACATGCTTCACACCGCATCATCATAATCCTGTCTTGGATTTCCAATTTGGTGTCGGGTTTTCCACAAGTTCCACAAAGGACATACATTTCGATATATCGATTGAATGCCTTTTGGATAAGTGATCTTGGATGTTTCCCCTGTAGAATTGCTCTATTTCCCTCAATATTTGCAGAAGTACCCAGCTCATTGGAAAAGAACTTCAAAAGATGTTGTTCTTTTCTATTAATGGCCGTTGCTAGTGCCTTAAAACCATTGATGAATGTTCTGTTCCCTTCAATCTCTGAATTGACTGTTGGAATCTCAAACCTTGTGTCATCATCTGCAACAATTTGAGGGAGTTTCCCTCTAGCCCGTTTCAAGGCTTCCTCATAGTCATATTTTTGCCAATATTCACTCACAAGGGAATATTCGTTCCTTTTGTTTTAACTATTTCGTAAGTAGACTATTCTTGATTTGCTTTTCTGCCCCTTCTTGGTTTAATCCACCCCTTTAATTTACACTACCTTTTTTGTTTTTTAATGAAATTAGGTTTCATCTCCCTGAAAATGCAATGAAAATTATTCCTTTCTAAGCTAGTCATTTAAAACAAGATTGTTGATGTTATATCAGATAGATATGTCTACAAAAGCAAATGACGAACCAAGAGATGATCGTCCTTTCATTGAGCTTAGAGTTGCTGAGGCAAAACAACGGGATGTCATCAGGGGAAAGGTCAGGCTAGACACTGAATCCATGAAAAAAATTGGAATTACAACTGGCGAAATTGTCGAAATAGAAGGGAAGAAAAGGGTGACTGCCGCGGTTGCATGGCCTGCATATCCCGAAGACGTAAAAAAATCGATCATTCGTATGGACGGCGTCATCAGGAGAAATGCTGGAGTTTCCCTGAGTGACAAAGTAAAAGTGAGGAAGGCAAAATACAGTAATGCAGAGCATATTGTGTTTGCACCAGCACAGATGAATGTCAGTTTGGATTTTGGATTTGAAACATTTGTCAAAAGAAAACTTTTGGGGTATCCTGTCTCAACCAAGGATACTGTAATGATCCCTGTTCTTGGAAGGGCAATCCCATTTACTGTAGTTTCCAGCAAACCTGAGGGTATTGTTGTTGTGACAAATGAAACCAAGCTTGAAGTCTCTGAAAAACCTGTTGACGAGAAGACCCTAACTGGACGCCCCAGAATATCTTATGAGGACATTGGTGGCTTAATTGACATCATACAGAAAGTTAGGGAAATGGTTGAGTTACCCCTCAAACATCCTGAACTTTTTGAAAAATTGGGGATTGAACCTCCAAAAGGTGTTCTCCTCCATGGTCCTCCTGGTGTTGGAAAAACGCTTATTGCAAGAGCTGTAGCCAATGAATCGCAAGCTCACTTCATCTCGTTGAATGGTCCTGAAATTATGTCAAAATACTATGGTGAAAGTGAACAACGATTGAGAAGTATATTTACAGAAGCGCAGCAAAATGCTCCTACCATTATCTTCATCGATGAAATTGATGCAATTGCCCCAAGAAGGGAAGATACTACTGGTGAAGTCGAACGCCGAGTTGTTGCCCAAATGCTTTCATCAATGGATGGGATAACAAGTAGGGGGCAAGTCATTGTCATTGCAGCCACAAACCGTGCCAATTCCATTGACCCTGCATTAAGGAGACCTGGTCGTTTTGATAGAGAGATCGAAATTGGCGTACCTACTGTAGAGGGTCGATATGAAATCCTGCAAATACACACTCGAGGCATGCCACTAGCTTCTGATGTTGACCTTAGAGAAATTGCTGAAACCACTCATGGAATGGTTGGTGCCGACCTTATGGCTCTAGCACGAGAGGCTGCCATGAGAACTTTGAGACGTTTCCTTCCTGAAATTGACCTTGACGCAGACACTATCCCTCCTGAAGTACTCGATAGAATGGAGGTTACACATGCCGATTTCCTTGATGCACAGAAAGATGTCCAGCCATCTGCGCTGAGAGAGGTATTCATTGAGACTCCAGATGTCTCATTTGAAGACATTGGTGGTTTGGATCACGTCATAGAAGAACTGAAAGAAACAGTCGAATGGCCCATCAAACAACCCGAAGCTTTTGAGAGAATGGGTATTACCCCTCCACGAGGCATTCTCCTCTATGGTCCTCCTGGTACAGGTAAGACAATGCTCGCCAAAGCAGTCGCCAATGAATCAGAAGCCAACTTCATTTCAATAAAAGGTCCTGAACTTCTTAGCAAATGGGTTGGTGAATCTGAAAAGGCAATTCGTGAAGTTTTCCGAAAAGCACGACAAGCTGCTCCTGCTGTGATTTTCTTTGATGAAATTGATTCAATCGCTCCAAGAAGAGGGATGACTTCTGACACCGCTGTTACAGAACGTGTCATTTCCCAATTTCTTACTGAAATTGATGGCTTGGAATCTTTAAGTGACGTAGTTATCCTTGCGGGCACAAACCGCCCTGATATTATTGATCCTGCTTTGTTGCGACCCGGTCGGTTTGATAGAATTATTCATGTCTCTGCTCCTGACATAGAAGGTCGTAAAGATATTTTGGATATTTACACCCGAAAAATGCCTTTAGACGATGACGTTGATCTAGAGGAAATTGCAAGGGCGACAGATGGATTTGTGGGCTCTGATATTGAGGCTCTCTGTCGAGAAGCAGGTATCTTGGCGTTGCGTGAAAATATCAATGCAGAAACGGTCAAGATGAAACACTTCAAGGAAGCCTTGAAGAAGATTCATGCAACCATGACACCTCAAGCGATTGAATATTACCGCAAGCTTGAAAGGGTACTAAAAACTCAGCATGGTGAAAAATCTGTAAGGATTGCAGACTTTGAATAACAAATCACAAAAATTACTAAACAATAATGCATTAATTTACAATCCTATAGCGTAATATTCAGATTATTTAATAAGGTAAATGGACGGAATACTATTAAGCACAATTTTGAGGCTGTATTTATGGTAATGTCACCAGAACCCAAAATGCAAGAAAGAAAAAGAAAACGCCCACGTGCAATCAAGTGGGAAACTGAATTGCTTGAAATTATTGAGGAAACACCTGACGTGAAAACTTTCAGGTTTGAAAAACCTGAAGGATGGACTTTCATCCCTGGTCAGTTTGTTATGGTATTTTTCCCAGAGGTGTTTGGTAAAGCCAATCGTGCCTACTCAATAAGTTCTTCGCCAAACTCCCCATATTTGGATTTAACGATTAAATTGTATGGGGTTTTTACCCACCATATGTGGACTCTCAAGGAAGGTTCTTCTTGGACTCTTCGAGGACCTTATGGGCATTTTGTACTTGATATGGAAAGAACAAATGACATCATTCTAATTGGTGCTGGCGTTGGGATTACTCCACTTATGTCCATGCTAAGATGGAGCACTGAAGAGAAAATCGACCGTCGGTTCCTTCTTCTTTACTCAAACAAAACTCCAAGGGATATTGTATTCCATGAAGAAATTCAAATGATTGAAAGAATGAATCCTAACGTTACAGTTGTTCATACTCTTACACGTCTTGAGGACAAACTCAAGGATAGTTGGCCTGGTCTGACGGGTCGAATTAATGCGGAAATGATACGTGAACAGGTTGAAAGGTGGCAGAAACCTGGCTCTGAAATTGCAACCGTTTATGGATGCGGTCCTGCATCAATGTTGACAACTATGGAGGAAGTAATGATTTCCCTTGGATGGCCAAAAGAAGAAATCCATTACGAGAAATTCTGGTAATCAAACAAGACTCCTAAATATTTTGTTCAACTTGAGCATAACACTATTGCCTTTTGGCAAAATAATTTCTTGAATTGCAGATCTGTATGCCACTTCATCATCGTAATCCAATTTCCAAATATTTGATATGCCATTATGCCTTATTTTCAATTTCTGAATCCATTCATTAAGAAGCGTTGTCATTTTAGGATGGCTGGGGACTTGATTGAATACAATATTGAATTTTACATTTGTGCTACTTATCGCTTTTTTATAAAAATTTTCAATTAAAAACTCAATTCCCCGAAAAGATTGAAAATCAGGTCTAACAACATCCAACAATCCATTGGCTACTGTCAATATTGCCAAGGTGAAAAAATTTACACCTGGCCCCAAATCAAAAATTACAATATCATAGTCTAGATGCTTTAAATCCTCGAAAAGGTTATCTCTCATTGTTATGAACCAACTCCTCTTGGAGGAATGAATCTTGTCTTTCGGAACAAATTTCGGGTTTGCATAAATAAGATGCACATTTTCATCATGCAAAGTGACACGATCAATGGTTTCTGTTAACTTGTTTGTCCCATTCAAATAATCATTGAAATAACATGAGACATTCCTAGAAGAAAACAAATGTGAAAAACTAGGCATCTTAAAATCCGCTTCAATCAACAGAACTTTTTTTTCCTCTGCTAAGCTTCTCGCTCCATTGAGGCTTATTGTTGTCTTCCCACTTCCCCCCTTGTATGAATGGACAAGCAGTATGTTCACAATTGACTCTCTTTTCTCTGGTTTATAAAGATAAACTAAAAAAGTCACGAAAAATAATTCTCTTGAATGGGTAAAAGACAAAGCATTCGTGTAGAGCTTGAAGGTGAAATTTTGAAAACTTTTCTCGAGCTAAAGGAAATCCACAATTTCAAAACAAATACTGAATGCATTAGATGGTGTATTTCTGAGGCCTCAAATGAATCCGCGATTGACCTGACCAAAGAACAAATGAACCTAATACAGACGTTGATTAAGAAACCCCAAATCAGAAAGAAATTTTTAGTTTTCAACCGCAGGGAGTTTATCAAAAAATCTTTGGATCATTATATTGAATTTATTGAGAAAAATATGCCAAGCATTCAAGATTGGGATGTCCGAAATTCTTTACCTGAAGAAGAGCTTGACATAGCTTTGGCGGTAATTAAGTGTCAAGCGAACAATCCAATTGACATGGTAACCCTCGATGAGGTTATTTCTGAACTAAATACAAAAAACACATACCATGTCCGAAAAATCCTCGAAAAATTCATTGATGAGGGAATTCTGGATGTCATTGAGCATAAAGGAAAAACATATTATCATGCAAGGAAATAAAGTAATGATTATCAATATTTAAAAAAATATGATGTGTCCTGAAATTATGGATATCCCTGATGACCTAAGGGGAAAAATTGAATGGGTAGAACCCAGTCCTCCATCACATGGTCTATCTTATGATGAAATAAAAAACTCTCTTATCCCCTTTTTAAAAAAATTGCCAAAAGACCCAATTTTGATAGTGATCAACGACGCACACCGATCAACTCCATCCCATGTCATCTTAAAAATTATTTTGGAAAACAATGTCAATATTGGGCTGATCGCAATTGCAACAGGAAGCCATTCACAACCAAATAAGGACGAAATAGAGACAATTTTCCAAGACATTGACATTTCATCTCTTCCAATTCATTATCATAATGGCTCTCTTCCCATTTCTGAATACCTGAACCTTGGTAAAACAAAAAGAGGTACTAAAGTTTTCATCAACCCTATTGTTAATGAATTTCAAACCATTTTAACAATCAACTCTGTTGAACCCCACTATTTCGCGGGATTTACTGGTGGTATCAAATCTGTTGTTCCAGGGTTGGCAAGTGTCAAAACAATTGAAAAAAACCATGCTTGGGCATTGTCTAATGATTCGGGACCCACATTGACAAATGGGAACCCTGTTTTTGAAGATTTATGGGAATGTGGAAGTAAAATTCAATCTTCAATCCTTGGAATTCAACTGGTTAATATTGGGTCTAGAATATTCGGTATTTTTTGCGGGAACCTCAGGGAAGCATTTGAAAAAGCTAAATCACTTTCCTCAAAAATATTTGTAAAATCATTTTCAACACAATTTGACTTGGTTATTTCCCATGTTATTGGTCCAATTTCTCGTAGTCTTTACCAAGCCCAGAAAGGATTGGAAAACACTCGCCAAGTTCTCAAGAAAGGAGGGACGATTGTCTTGGTCGCTGAATGCAAGAAAGGAATCGGAAATACTGCTTTTTTTGAAACGCTTAGCAAATATGATAATCCCTCTGATGTGGTTAATTCCATCTCTATTGAAAATTATAGGTTTGGAGACCATAAAGCCGCTAAATTCGCAAGCCTTGCACTTTACGCCAATTTGAGGATTTGTTCCTCATTGTCAGAAGAAACAATTCATTCTGTCTTTGCAGAAAAAATTCTTGCAACTGATCTTTCCTCCCTAATTCGAAAATTTGTAGAAGAAGGAAAATCTGTTCTCTATGTACATGATTCTGGCAATGTAGTTGTGACAATCAACTAATTGTGTCGTCACCATATTTTTATGTGATATTTTTACAAGCTAATTGAGGAACATTGGTTAAGATAATTACGGATTCGGCATCAGATATCCCAACTGAACTTGTCACTCGATATGATATCACTGTAATTCCCGCATTTGTTTGGTTTGGAGGGGAAAAATACGCTGATGGCATAGACATCGAAAAGCATGAATTTTATGATCGTCTGGTAAAAAGTGATTTAGTGCCAAGGACAACACACGCAAGTCCAAGAACCTTTTTACATGAGTTCAAGAAACATAGGGAACCTGTTTTGGCAATTCTGACATCAAAAAAACTTTCTCCTTTTTATTATTCTGCAGAGCTTGCAGTACAAAAATTCTCATTGACCCATGTAACACTTTATGATTCTGAAACCGTTTCAATGGGTCTTGGTCAACTTGTTCTTACTGCCGCCAAACTTATAGAAACTGGTCATTCCATTGATGATGTCCTATATGTCTTAGATGAAATGAAAAAAAAGCAATCCCTATTTGTTTTATTGGATACCTTGAAATACATTGTACGGGGTGGACGAGCCAAACGTTCCCAAGAAGTTCTATCCAACCTTTTGAATATAAAACCAGTCCTTCACATAAAGGACGGGGAACTTCACCCTTTTGATAAGGGATTTGGATACGAAAAAACCAAAGAGAAAGTTCTGAAATCTGTAGAAAAACTTTACCAAGGTACGCCCAATTTAATTGTCAGCATTCTTTATTCCACAAATCTCTTGGCAGGACAGGAATTCTATTCCGAAATTGTTGAACTCCTTAATCCAAAAACCATCTATATGGCGAAAGTTGGTCCCAGTGTTGGCTCTAATGTTGGTCCAAATGCATTAGCTTTGGCAATTGCCCCCGAAGTTAAACCATAAGGGGACAATCAAAATGAAACTCATCCAATTACCTCCTCCAGTTCTTACTTTGATTCCAGAAAATGATGATGACATTTATGTCCTTTACACCTTTATCAAAACTGGTGATATAATAAAGGCCAAGACCTCTAGAAAAATCAAAAAAGAAGGCTCTGATGACGCATACAGGGAAACAGCAGTCATTTCAATTGCCGTTGAAAAAATTGAATACAAAAGTTATGGCGATTTTCTTAGAATTAGGGGTATTATAGTAGATTCTTCAAATCCAGATATATCACTTTCCTCTTATCATACATTGACTCTAAAACCTAAATTGCAATTATCAATCAAACGCGATAACTGGGATATGGAAAGCATTGCTGAGCTTAACTCTCCCTCTAACATGGGTGAAACTTCTCTTCTTCTTCTTGTCATTGACGATGAAGTTGCAACTATTGCCAAATTGGGACGGTTTGCAACACAAGTGATCACTGAGATCCATTCAAATCTTCCAAGGAAAGCTCATAATACTCAATATTTGTCCCTGAAAAAGGAATATCATCAAAATATCCTTGAAACCTTACTTGACCTTGAAAAAACCTCTTCTTCTGATAAAATAATTATTGGTGGTCCTGGTTTTGAAAAAGACGAATTTTTCGATTACTTAAAAACCCATGCTCCACAAATCATCAAGAAAATCCATTTGATACCAATTAAAAACCATGGAAGAAATGGACTTCGCGAACTTATTGCCAAAAAAGAACTCAAGTCTTTTACGGTAGTCAATCATGCACAAGAAGAATCCGATTTTTTAACTCAGTTTCTTACCGAACTATCAAAAGAAAACGGAAAGGCCGTCTATGGCTTGGAATCTATCCAAAAAGCCGCAGAAATCGGTGCCATTGAAAAATTGGGTGTGCTTGACAAGCTATTACATGGTGACATCTCTCTTAGAAACAAAATTGAGGAAATCCAAAAGCTTGTTAAACGATACTCTGGCTCAACCATCTTAATCAGTAGCAACCACCCCTATTCCAATGAATTTGAGGCATTTGGTGGAATCGTTGCACTCTTACGCTACCCGCTACCTTAAATCCCTTGACTACAGGATTAATATACTTAGTCTACAAAATATTAATTCATTCCTTCTCTTCAAAAAAATCAAAACCCATCTTTGTAGTGTAAATTGCTATACTTTCTCCAACCTTCTACACAATATTTGCTCAAGGTTTCTTTCTTTATTAGGCGATTCTTGACCTGCTTTTCATCCAAAGCGTTATGGTTATTAGCATGTATGTCTATTTATTTATTGAATCTTCATGTCCATTTATACACTCCCTTATCCTGCATTGGAGATCCTGAAAATACTTGCCAAACATGGAAGCTTAACTGCCAAAGAAATTCAAGAGCATTTGGGTAAGGATGTTGAACCAAAAGCAATCAAGTATGCTCTTAGAAGGTTATTGGAAAATAAGGTGATTTATAGGGTTCCAAACTTGTTGGACATGAGATCTGTATATTATCGTACCGCTACACGTGAAGAACTTTCAGATCTTGCCAATGATCTGTCACCTGAAATAACAGAACAAATAATTGAGGCAATGGAACAAGGAAATGACAATTTTCTTCAAGCTTAAATTTTCTTTTCTGATTTTACCCTATTGATGATCATTCCCGAAATCTTTACTGCCATATAATTTGTAGCCACTTGGATTGCGGATGACAATTTTGCATCAGAGTTTGAATAAATCGTGAAAAGCGGATCTCCTTCTTTTACATATGCTCCTATTCTTGTGTGCAACACTATTCCGCTTTCTTTTGAACTTGGGGCTCCTGCCGCGGCACATATCAGTTTTGTTCCCCTATTTGAAATTGAACGGACATAACCATCTTGAGATGCGCATATTGTGTATGTGTACTCTCCGACATTGATATCATTTGATGTGATGTTGGGATCCCCTCCCTGTGCTTCTATGATTTCCTTGAATTTTTTCAAGGCCTTGCCTGATTCTATCAACTCTCTTGCCACTTCCGACCCGCGGTTAATTGATGCCACTCCTCCCATCTCAAGCAATGTCCCTGCTAATTCCAATGATTTTGTATAGGCTGTATTTTTGACTTTTCCTTCCAAAATCTCAAGAGCCTCTTTTGCTTCAAGTGCTGGTCCAATATTTGTTCCGATTGGTGTGTCCCCCAAGGTCATCGCAGCTTCAACATTTATTCCAACTCTATGACATAATCCAACCAATCTATGCGCAAAATTCATGGCTTCCTCTGTAGTTTGCATTTTTGTATATTTCCCTGTGGGAATGTCAATGACCAAATTCTTGATTCCCATTGCTATTTTTGTGGAAATTATTGCAGAAAGCATCTGGTCTTGTGGATCTACATCAAGAAACTTTTTGACTTTTGCAACTATTCCATCCATCGGACTAAGTTTGAGTGGTTCATTGTGAACAATCATGCCCCTTGTTCTTGGTGCAATTTCACTTACTTCATCAGGCGAAAATTCCACTTCTGCTAGCACTTCCATTGAATCCGCAGTTCCTGAAGGTGATGTAATTGCTCGACTACTGGTTTTTGGGATCAACAATCCTGCTGAGGCAATTGTTGGAACAATTACCAATGAGACCTTATTCCCTGGAACCCCTCCAATCGAATGCTTGTCGAATGTTTTTTCTTGAAAATCGAACTGTGTGCCCTGTTCCGCCATGCTTACTGCAAACGCGGTCATCTCCTCCTCTGAAAACCCCTGAAATTCACTTGTTAAAACAAATTCGCCAATTTCCAAATTTATATAATTTCTTTTTGAAATGTCATTTACAATTGCATAAACATCATTTTGTGTCCATGCTTTTCCTTTCATTTTTTGCTTCAATAGATCCAAACTTGCAGGTGTTCTCCTGTTAGCCAACAAAACTTCATCTCCATCCCTTACATTCAACCATTCTGCATCAGGTGCTGAAATTCCCACCACATTGTTTTCCACAATCCCTTCTGTAACTACTGGTGTTGCTGAGAATGACTTGCCTGAAACTTCATGTCGAACCATTACAACTGCTGTATGTTTGAATTTAAGTCGAGATGCAGTTTGGTGTGATATCATTACAGTCGGATCTACCGATCGAATATCTAAAATCTTAACAGGAAGCTTGATCACATAGTAATAAGAACTCAAAATGATAAAAACGTTTCAATGATACTCCCCCAAAAGGTAAATCTCTTGGAAGAAACTTTCCATTTACCGTTCTTTTGTAATGTCTATCGTTATATCTGCCACATTCTTCAATGAAATCGAAAACCCCGGATCAAACCCCAGAATTGCTGTTTTTATCCCTTTTTCCTTCAGTTTCATCAGTATTGGCGTACATCTTGCATCTCTGCTTCCAAGAAGGATGATGTTCCCTGTATTTCGTTTTGCTATTTCCAATACCAATAATCCCATTCTGATATGCACATCCTCTGTTGCTACAATTGGCGTATATCCACTATTTATGACCGCTTGAATCAATGCCTCGCTTGCATGCCTATTTAGCAAGACATATTTTTCCCCCAAATTTCCAAGTTGTGATGCATATCGGTCTATATCGTCAAGCTTCAGTTGTTTTGATCCAACTTTTCTCAATAAGTTCGGTCCATCCACAATAATTGACACTGTTTCTTTTCGCCTCAGTAAATTCCTGATGATATTTAATCTTCCTGCTTCACTTGATGAAATGGTTCTCACTCCTTATGTCATTGCCATAAGATACTCTAAAGAAAACGGAGATCGCCTGTCATCAGATGGACTTATGTACATGACATTTCCGTCCCTTCTCACATTTACCAATCCATGATCCGCAAGCTCAATGATTGCCCTATGGACGATTTCTCTGGGCAAATTCATGCTTACCATAATGTCCTTCAAACGTATCTCTATCCCTATGCTTTCAACAATTGCTAATGTTCTATATTTAATGTCATAAACCATGATTCCCTTCAAATACTCAAAGCTATCCGTAAATTCCTTGAGTTTGGATCTTAGGTCTTCTAACTCTTGTTCCATTGTTTCCTTTTCCTCTTGGGACAATGAAACCTTTCCCTCATATTGTTTAAGTTTATTTTCAGCATCTCTGTAGTCCATTTCAATTTTTTCCTTGTTTTTCTTTAATTCCTCGTATGAGGCAAGCAGTGCATTATATCGTTCCTGTAAATCTTTTTCCTCCTGCTCTAAATTCTTGATCCGGTTTGAGAGCCCTGATAGCTGGTTTTTTGTCTGTACATTTTCATTCGTTATCTGTTCCAATTTCAGTTGCTTTTCTTCAAGATCCAATTTTAACCTTCGTATTTCTTCTTTAAGTTCAACTTCCTTTGATTTCATTGAAAAAAGTTCATTCTGTGCATTGTCCAATTTTTGTTGCAGTTGGGTAATAAACTCATTTGATACACTGCTTTGCCGAGAAAGTAGTTCCCTTTCCCTTTCAGTAAGTTCTCGAATGGTCTGTCTTAAATTCTCCATCTCTTGCAATTTTTCAAGTGCTTTCCGGTTTTCATTTTGCAGATGGGCAATAATATTGTCTCTCTCTGCCAATGCTGTTTGCATTTCTTCCATATCTCCAGAGGATTCAAGCATCCTGTTCCCTAATATGTTGACTTGGTCTTCCATCTGCTTCAAGCGAATTGTCAGGTTTTCGATTTCCTCATTTTTTTGTTTGAGTTCTGCTTGCATCGCCGTTAACTCATTTTGAAGTCTAATGTTTTCTGATTGAATGTCTGAATAATTTTCTGTTTGACTGATCAACTGCATTTCATAATCTGACAGTCTTGCATCCTTTTCCATTTGTTCTGCCAATATCTCCTGAAGTTTTTGGAATTCCCTTAATATTTCTTCCTTAACCATCCCTGTATTTACAAATGCAGATTCTATTCCCTCTCTAATATAATGCGCAGCAGTTGCCACAATGCGTAAATGAATGCTATTCTTATAGAAATTCAAAAAGAAATCCCTATATCTCCCACTTAAGTCATTAATGTCTGAATATGTATACGCGGATTTCCCCATTTGGGTGAATTCTGTCTTAATCTCTTCACTTTTTTCCCGAATTTGCCTTTCAACTTCCATTTTTTCTTTCATCATTTTTGATAGGAATTCCAAGACGGATTCTCTAATAACCGAAATATTTGAAATATCTTCAGGGGCAGGTAATGAACTCATCTAATCATAATTTATTTCCTTAGATAAAGGCTTTTCTCTCTCATTAGAGATAAATTAATCAACTTGATTCAAATCAATGAGCTTTATACCTGTTTCATTTGAAAATTTGATTATCCTCTCATCCCTATAGAATTCCAAATAATAGATCTCCTTTATCCCTGCATTTGCAATAAGCTTGAAACAATGAAAGCAAGGGGAGGCAGTAACATATATCGAAGCTCCCTCTATTTTTACTCCATGTTTTGCCGCTTGAACAATAGCATTTGCCTCCGCATGCACTGTCCTAATGCAATGCCCA
Source organism: Candidatus Heimdallarchaeota archaeon (assembly GCA_015523565.1). Lineage (GTDB taxonomy): Archaea > Asgardarchaeota > Heimdallarchaeia > Heimdallarchaeales > Kariarchaeaceae > WAKA01. The sequence continues at coordinate 49,872 of WAKA01000207.1, forward strand.
TTTTCAATAAGACAGCCAACTTCTGTGCAATGTGGTAATCCCCTGATTGATCCATTATACCCTGTACTCAAGATATTTTTGTCTTTGATAATGACCGCCCCCACTTGTTTTCTAGGGCATGTGCTTCGCGTTGCCACCTGCTTTGCCAATTGACCAAAGTATTGATCCCAGCTTGGTCTCTTATCCACGACATTACTGGAAAATTTCTCCCCTTCAATCTTTTGTTTCTTTCAATGACGCATCGCTATGTTTAGAAAGCAATTTGCATATGTCAATATATGCCTACAAAGGGAATTATCCACACCCCTCGAGGGGACATGAGATTCGAGCTTTATGATGAAGCAACCCCCAACACTGTGAAAAACTTTGTTAGCCTTATCCAATCTGGTTTTTATGATGATGCTGCATTTCATCGTGTAATCCCCGGTTTTGTTGCACAAGGTGGTTGTCCTTACAAAAACGGGACTGGCGGTCCTGGATACCGGATCAGATGTGAAGTTGATGCACCAAAACAAAAACATGTTTTAGGCGCATTGTCTATGGCTCATGCAGGACGTGATACTGGTGGGTCCCAATTTTTTATTGTCCTTGACGAAGAAAATACAAAACACCTTGACAGAAAACACACTGTTTTCGGCAAACTTTCAGACAATGAAAGCATTCAAGTTGCATTGAAACTTGAACCCATGGATTCATTTTCAATTGAACTAACTTTTGTTGATCCAAACACGGAAGCAAGGGAACTGGAAAAACTCCCCTAAATCAACCACAAATAAGTGTTTATTAATTTGTAATGAGAGTAAATATTGATGCAACTAAAAATACTTGATATGTTTGCCTGTCCAAGATGTGTTCAAGAAGGAAAATCATCTGACAGAAAATATCTTGTCAAGGGAGATTTCAATGAGATAAAAATATTTGATGGATTCATAGAATGTAGTAACAATCACCGTTGGCAAATCCGAGATGAATTGTTGAAGTTTGATGAAATGGCAAGCTCTGAATATCTCTATTCACCATATGATATTGAATACAAAGAAATATCTCCAATCCCGCCAAATGTCACGGATTTTGATTCATTTCTTGTTATTGTCAAAATGGCAACCAAAAAGGCAATGTCACAAGGGAAAATCATCGCCGTTTTTGGCTTTCCCATTAATTTTCTGGAATCCCTCGATGCAGTGGATCGACCTTTGATTGTAGTCAATGAAAACGAAGCAATCTTAAGGAAATCTCAGGAAATCGCAGCTAAAAATGGATTTTTTGATTTCCTAACTGTTGTCAAGGCAAAATCTGTGGTTTTCAATAATCCAGACCGTATCTTCCAAATTTCAATACTTGATGAAAATGTATCTTCTGCATTGTCCATTCGGATGACGGATGATGGTTCATTCCAAATTGAAGAAAGTTGATTGTTTGGATGCAATGATTTTTCAATGGAATAATTAAAAACGATTTGAAGAACTATGTCGATGAGGCAACAAAAGAAAAAAGACAGCGCCCCCATGCCTTCAACAGGGGCTGGGTTGATGAGATATTTTGACGAAGAATTGCCTGGAAGGAAAATCAGTGCAAACGGCACTTTAATTTTTACAGCTGTTCTTATTGCATTTGTAATATTGTTGAATTCCCCTGCAAATCCTTTTAAATAAAAAGATTTTAGCTTAATTCAAATGCCAAGTGCACAAGTTTAAAATTCCGTACACTTATGAAAAATTATTGATTACAGGAAACGCAGTGAAAATTCCAAATACACCAATATCCATGGAAGAATTACTTCAATTTATGCATGAGATTTTAGAAGAGGTCTTGATAGAACAAGCTGGTCGAGATTTGTTTCAAAAAGAAGAGGCACTTCGACTTCTCATTTCGCACTTCTTAGCCCAAAATGATTGGAGGTCAATTGCAGACTATGAAAAAGAGTTTGCTGCATTAAACGAAAATGATCGTCATAAAATCTTGAAATCAATGATCCTTTGGTTTGAATTGGCAAATCTTGTTGAAACTACCTTCCGCAAATCAATCTCTCTTGAAGAAATCCAACAAAACGACCTGAACCTTCAATCTACCATTAAATATTCCAAAACAAAAATTACAAATGCAATTGACCTTATCGGACTAATGCATAAATCTCAATTACAATTAACCTTTAGTCCTCATCCATTGAATAAACGTAAACCTTCAATTCTCAACCTTCTTAAAAACATCTACACAAGGCTGGAGGAATTTCCATCTTGCAAGCCTTTTCCCTTGATGACTGAAATATTGAGATCCAAAATAAAAAGTGAATTGACCGTACTTTGGGGAACAAATGAGAGCCGTCCAATTCGATACCATGAGTTTGACAGATTGCGGAATTCCCTATTCTATTTTGAAAATTCAATTGTTGATACAATTTCACTAATTTACAATAAAATTCTTCAGTCAATGCAATTTCAACTTAAACAACATAAAGTTGATTATAATCTTCCCATATTCTTTGAATTCAGCTATCTTTTAAGAGCAATCGGATACAAAAAAAACCCTGACCTCCCAACCTTAACACTATTAATGCAAAAACGATTAATGCTTAGACGTTATATTGATGACATTAAAAAAATGTTGAAAGACCTTCCAATATCATCTAGATATTTTGAGTTTTCAAATGAACTTGCAAAAAGCCTTGAAGAGGATGAATTCCTTTTCCCTGAATTCACTGCCTTGACTGAGGATTTGAATATAGACGAACCCATCCGAAGAAAGCTTGATTTTATTCGTCTGAAATTGGAAAACTCTTTGGCACAAGTCAATTCTCACATTGACCGCCTTGGACTTGATCAGACCATGGTTGGCTATAATCCCTTTTTTGTTTCTGTTCCCAATGGTCCAAGATACAATCGGTCACAGGAATTTCTTGAAGACCTTCAAATTATCTATAGGACTTTGAAAAAGTCTCGGGGGAAAATAATTGCAAAGACACATTTCCATCCGCTTATGGAAAAAGTTCGGATTTTCGGTTTCCATATGGCTCCCCTTGATATAGTTGTAGACGTAAATGATTTGCACAATCTATTCTCCGAACTATTTGAATTGAATGGATTTTCATATCAGGATATGGAAACTTCTGAAAAGGAAAAATTGCTCCTAAACGAGCTTTCATCGCTTAGACCTCTGGGGGCTGACCTCTTTTATCAATCAAATTTGCTTTCTTTGAGAGCAAGCCATTCCCTGAACTTTTTCAAAAAATTAAGAAATTCTCTTGATACAGTATCCCCACGATCAATCCAAAGCATTATTCTCCATAATTACAGCTCTTATGTTGATTATTTGGAAGCAATGTTGATTTGTAAGGAAGTTGGCATTCTCAAAATGGCGGCTACAAATAAAATCGCAACAATGGCAATTGACATCATTCCGAGTCTGCAGACTGACAAAAATCTTATCAACATCCCTCATGAAATTGGTCTGCTTGCAAAGCATACCAGCTATTTCCAGCTTCTCCAAAAACGAAAGAAAATCCAGCCCTTGTTTCTTGACTTTTCAACACTTATAAAAGATGTCAGCTATTTGAAAACTTATTATTTAATACTTGAACTACACAACTCTCTTTACCACTTAAGCAAAAAAACCAAGATTAAATTCAGGATTGTTCATGGGCGTGGTAGTCCTCTTGGAAGGGGTGGCATCCCATCAAGTGAGGCTATCGAAAATCTACCTGGCATGATTCATGCTGTTCAAATCCTTGAAGCGGGAGAAGCAATACCTAGCAAGTATTTTGACAAAACAATTGCTTGGTACAACCTAGAGACTGTTGTTTCTTCTTGGCTCAAAAAACGGATATTGGGTCACAAACCCTTTGACCGTACTGTCGAAAGTAAGATTGAGAGTCTTCTGTTCCTCTCAGAAAAATGCCAAGAAAAATATAATGAATTATTGGATAATGAAGATTTCAGACAATTTTTCGTTGATTGCACTCCTGTTGATGAAATTGATATGTTTCTTTTTAATAACCCTGTTTCTTCTATTGAAAAAATCAAAAGAGGTTTACCTCTTTCTTCTATTGATACCCTATCTTGGAACTTGGCTTGGAACGTCTCCCGTATAAACCTTTCTTCATTCTATGGGGTTGGCACTGCCTTACAAACTTATTCTGAGACCTACGGTATTGATCTCCTAAAATCACTTTACCAAAATTGGGGATACTTCAAGGTAATCATTGACAATCTCCAAATGTCCCTCTTGAAAACGAACATGAGAATCGGACCATATTACGCTTCCCACGGAGATAATAATGCAAAAGCAATCATGCATTTGATCCAAAAAGAATATGATTTGACATGTGCAATGGTTCTCCAAATTACTGGGCAAAATGAACTCCTTGAAGCCAGCTTCCTAAGAAAAACTGTCTTGAAACGATTGGAGAATCTTGATCCGTTGTCCATTGTTCATGCGTCTCTTTGGAATGACTGGCGATTGCAAGGAAGATCCAAAGATCGATCAAATAACAACATAATTCTTTGTCTTGAAGAAAGTGTTAATGTAATAACCACTGGGCTTAGAAATATAGGTTAGATTCATGTCCGTCAAGATATCCGCATTGGAACAGCCGCAAAAGTTGTTTTTAATCCTTCTTCTTCTTTTTATTTGGTTCGAGACAATTTCTCTCATAGGAACTGTTGCCATTGCCATCCGTGAAAAATTGCCATTGGACGCCTTTGCATTTTCTTTATTGTTGGTGACCGTTACTGGTGCAATTGTCTCTTTTTTTGCCATTTTTAACAATAAACCACCATTCCACCTTGCCATAATCCCTGCGGCGATTGCAAACATAATTCTTGCAATATTCAATCCTGGTGGTATTGATGTCATTAATCTCCTTTTTTCTTTTCTCTTGCTATATCTCGTCTTAAGGTATCCTCTTGAACTTGTCCCCGACACCTATCGCCTTCCCCAAGTTCCACAGCAAAAAAAGAAAAGCAGAAAAAAAAGACAAAGGCAATAATTTTTATTTCACCAAGTAAAGGTGTGAATCATGATTCCTGATAGCCATCCCCGTTCGAGATCCCTCAAAACACGACATGCGCTTATTGACGGGGTCAAGAATGACATTGTTGCTGAATCTGGATTAATTGCACATGGCAGGGGCGAAGCTTTTGATTATCTTTTAGGTGAAAAAACTCATGTTTTTGCTCTGAACGCGATTAAGGCCGCGGCGGCTCTTCTTAAAACCGCAAATCATCCCGTGATCTCTGTCAACGGAAATACAACCATCTTATGTGGAAAAGAAATGGTTGAGTTTTCCAACGTCAGCGGCATCCCTTTGGAAATCAACTTGTTTTACCGCAGACCTGAACGATATCGTGCAATTTATTCCTATCTTTCAAATCTAGGGGGAAAGCATATTCTTGGCGCTGATGAAACAAAATTTACAGAATTACCAAATCTTGAATCCTTTCGGAGAGTTGTGGATGCAAGGGGAATCTTGATTGCAGATGTTGTTATGGTGCCGTTGGAAGATGGTGACAGGACTGAAGCATTAGTGAAATTGGGAAAAAAGGTAATTACCGTTGATTTAAATCCTCTTTCAAGAACCGCTTTGGCTTCAGATATAACCATTGTTGATAATATCCAACGGGTTTTCCCCCTGCTCCAAAAATTTTTCTTTGAAATGGACAATGAAACCGCCCATGAAATCCTTGAAAATTATGACAATTCCTTTATAATCAAAGAAGCACTTGAAACAATTTCATCCGCTTGGAAGGTTGACTTAAATGAAAAATTTGAAGAAATCCGTAAACAGAAAGGAATGACGTGATTTTTTTTATTAGTCAAGCCTTCCGTCAATGGCAATCCAAAAAAGGTTATATAGAAACTTTTCAAGGGATTATTATGGAAATCCGAATCAAGCCCTTTTCATTCTAGTGGCTTGGTAAAGATATGCTAGGTGATTACTTTGTCATTAAACATTTGGACAAGAACTGGGTCTGAAAAAACTCAAGCAAGCCAAACAATTCGTATTTTGCTTCGCTCTTTGCAATACCTTGCAGAAGATGCAGCACAATCCTCAACTTCCAGTCAAAATTTTACGGGGATTATTGTCCCCATTATCCGGAACCTTTTTGTGCCTGCACAAGGTATTTCCATCAATGAGCAACTCTCCACATTTCTAAGGTCGCTCGGTTGGAAAAATGCGCAGATAAGGACTCTTTCCGCAACCAAGGCTGAAATCGTTCTTGGAAACAACAGGCATCTTGAACAACTTGAAACTTCCAAATCTGGATTGGAACTGTTGGTCAAAAGCATAATGAGGGCGATAGGCATCTATCTACTTAACAGGGAAGTTGACGCCCTTGTCAAGCTTGACTTTACTTCTGGTGTCATTTATACCATTGAACTAAACGCTGTTGAAATTCAACCAAGCATAAAAGAAACAAGGCAAAAAACTATTCCCTCCTCAACCCGTGTCGCTCCCTCCCCACAGTCCGCTCCTGCATCAACAAAAATTACAGACCTTGAATCACAAGTAGACCCTTCGCAGTTATTTATGCCAATTCTTAACCAAAAACTTCCTCTGTCCACCCTTTATGTCCTTTTACAGGATGTCATGAGTGAATTTGCAAACTCTTGGTACAATGAGAATCCATTGGAAAAAATTGGTACTGATGACCCACGCCTTAATGTCCTGTTTTTGACTCAATTTCTAGTGGAAAAGACAATTAATGCGGGAAGAGCGACAAAAACACTCGGTGACCAAATAGGTCGATTTTTCGCCAAGGCATTGGAAGAAACATTTGGGTCTGATCCAAATGGATTGTTGACTCCCGAAATTATAGAGTCTGATACGTTGACAATGATAAGAGACATAAAAGCAAGATCACTATGTACCTTACAACCTGGAGACAAATGCACGGATAGCAATCGTGCCATCTGTGACTTTGGAATGGGTATCTATGAAGGTGTGCTTTCTTCAATCACTGGTAGGAATTACCAGTTTACGAATTACTTCGCGGCTGGCAAAAGAGATATTTACTGCCTTATGGAATTTCAAATTACTTAAATGACTGATCCTACAATTCCTGATTGGTTAAGGGGAATTGAGAACACCCCTATATCTTCCCCTTTGCTTATTGCCTTGAACAAACTCAACGAAATTGACTTAAGGACAGATGATTTTGACAAATTTCTTGATTTATTGCCGTCTGCTATCCGAAAAGAATTAGAGGGGATTGATACAATCCAGAAGTTTATTGAGTTTATTCTGACTGAAGGAATTTCTTTGAAACAAATTGTCAATCATCTCAATTGGAAACATTTCGAGGAATTGACTGCCGCGGTCTTTTCATTCTCAGGATATGATACAATCTGCAATTTTTATTTTGTTCCCTTATCTGACAATAAAAGACTTGAATTTGACGTGATTTGTGAAAGTAAAGAGAGCAGGGATGTGTTTCTTGTTGATTGTAAACGTTACAAAACCCCTTCACAAGCTCCCATCAGAAAAGCGGCTGATATGCAAAAAGAACGAGCCCTGCAATTCCTTCACGCAATCAGTATGATCCATTCCGATACAAGGCTTAGTTTCCCAAAATGGGATCGTTATGTTCTTATTCCAATCATTGTCACTTGGAGGGATCATTCAATCAAATTTCATGATAATGTTCCTATCGTTTCAATTGCCAATTTAATTGACTTTATCGTAAATTTTCCTGAATATCGAGATTTCTGCTATAAAATTGTTCAGGATTGGTGAACCCTAAAATTCATGATCGTTGATATTTTGCAAGAATTTGTTCCACTTTCTCTT
>WAKA01000208.1 GCA_015523565.1 Candidatus Heimdallarchaeota archaeon
ATAAGAGACAGTAACAGGGTTAACTGCTTCAATCATCATCGGATGATGATTGAAGCAGTTAACCCTGTTATTGTTTTAGGTTGTCTTACCTCAACAATGGCATTGACAAACTCTAATTTTACAGGGTTCTCCATTTGATGATCTCATGCATTAATTAATTCGCATAAAAAAGATTTTATGAAAACAAAATGGATCATTTCCTTTTTCCGTTTAACATTTGGAACAAGTATTTATAGATATTTTGGCATCAAAATATGATGCGTAGAAAATTTGCCATTGTTTTTCTGTTATTCCTCCTACCGATCCTTACTTCATCCGCTGAAACTACATGGGATAATTATTCTCTTGTAAATGTGGTTTCAACAATCCACTTTTCTCATCCAACCTTCATGGCTTACTCATTCACTGAACGACCAGACATATTTATTGGATCAGATGGAGGAACACTCTATAACCAGGCAAATGTTTATTCAAACGATACAATTACGAGATTTGCAGATTATGAAGCAGGAACAATCACAAAAATCTTCAAGCGCGGTGCACCCTTTGCCTATGATTTCAATAATGATGGGTTAAATGACCTATTGGTGGGTGATAGCTCAGGAAAAGTCAATCTTCTCATTCAAACAAGCAATGGAAATTTCCTGATTAATGATACATTGGTTCAAGGAGTACAAGTTTCGAATTATGCCAAACCTACAATGGGTGACTTGAATGGTGATGGCAAGGATGAATTGATTGTAGGGGAAGGCAACGGCTCTCTTGTAGTATTTTTTAATGAAGGAACACCCACGCAACCCAGTTGGAAGCCTGACAGAAGTGTGTTTAACTTTCCTTTGGGTGCCCATCCGTCTCCATTTGCATTCAAGCCAAGCAAAGAAAGCAAAACTGTTGACCTTTTAGTGGGAACTGAAAAATTCGGCATTATTTACATAAAAAATCTTTTTGAATCAAACTTTCATTTTGATGTTATCCAATTTTCAAATTCTGGAAATCCTTTCAATTCCTTAGATTTTACAGGTTATTCATATCTCACTCCAACATTGGTAGATCTTAATAATGATGGTCAACTTGATCTTGTCATTGGTACAAGCAAGGGTGATATCTTGGCGTTTCGAAACTTGGGCATTGATTTCTCTCAAGTCCAAAGAGCAGGTTTTTTCTCCCAAACAGTAAATATTGTTTTGATTGTTCTCTTGGTTTTGGTAACCAGTGTTGCTATTTTCTATTATCTAAGAAATAGACAAGAACCTGGTGAACCACTTTATTTAATGCTTGTGCATTCAAGTGGAATAACTCCTTATTCATTCTCTTTCAGCCATTCCGAAGATATAGATTCCTCTCTTGCCGGTGGTGCTTTTGCAGGGATTTCCTCAATCATCAATGAAATCACGAAAAGTGACTTGGAATCCTTGGATCTTGGAAACAAAAAGATACTCATCACTAGGTTGCCATTCAAGAAGGATTCCAGTTCACAATTGTTTATCTTACTTTGGACAACAAATGACGACCCTGATTTACGAAACCTTTCCAAAAAGCTAGGGGAATACGTAACAGAAAACTTTGACGACGTCTTTGTTCTTGGTGAAATTTCGGATGAATTTATCCATAAAACTGATGCACGGACTGAATTTCTCTTTGAAAAATACCTGAAAAAGTAAGATTGCTATATTTATTTCCTCAATAAGATTAAATAGAACATAATTTTTTGTAAATAGATGAAGGTTATCGACAATAGAAATGCCTTTTTTATAGTTATCATGTTATTCATTCTCTTATTGTCCTCAATGAAAGTATCGAGTCAATCCAATACAATTACCATTACAATTACTTTTGATCAAGACAACATTAACTCAACTAAATTTCTTGTTAGTCCTGCTGATCTGAATCTCACCGCCTCTATTGGATCTGAGACTACAAAACTTGTTAATGGTAAATTGGAATTCTCAGAAAATGTATTTAACCTCGATCAGACAATGCAGGTTGAAATTAACGGGAAAAATATCAAGACATGGACAATTCCATCTGAAGAATACATCCATATTCGGCATGTTTTTTCAAGATGGACAGGTGGTCAGCCCGCCCCCATCAACAATGTAGGATTGGGACAAGGTGCCCTCCTTACCTTTGAAAAACTTATGAAATTTTCCAGCATCAATTCTTCTGATTTTGGTGAGCTTGTTGTTAATACGTTAGTTGGATCCTCAACAGATCTCAATGCTGATGGCGCGATAGAAACACCGCTAGATCCATTTGGACTTCTCAATTTTATTTTTGGGATGAGAGATCACCTAAAATTTGCGAGTACAACTACAGATGCGGATTCAGATTTTTCTCAGGCTGTCAACGAAATATTGCCTAATTTTTCCCTTTTAATGGAAAAAGATACTGTTGCTGATTTTCTGACGGTCATAAATCAATCTGGAACATTTCTCGGTAAAATATACCAAACCGCATTTAGCCTTGCTACAAGTGAGCAAACAAGTGAAAATTTAACTCAACACTTAGATAATTCATTCCTTCAGATATTTGAAATATTCAATTCTGCAAGAAATGCCACTTTTGGAGGTTTCTTCTCATTTTCAAAAGAAGACATTCCCTCATCATCTTCTCAATCAGAAACCGAAACGTCCGCACTACCAATCTTTATGTTTGTTGTGACCCCTATTCTTGTTCGAGGAAAAAAATCACTAAACAAATTCCAAGTAAATTCCACCAAATATTAAATTGATTTTTCTGCTAAAATGTTCCCTATAAATTTTAATTTATTGGAAAGATGGGAGGATAGGGTTATCAAAAATGAATGATGATGACACTAATGGACAGGAAGCTATATACAAGGGAAAAATCATGCCGCTATATCCTACACAATTCGACAATGAAGTGTTTAAGGTTAATCCTTCTACTTCTTTTAAGATTCTCAATGTTCTGTCTTATATTGTTCTTTTCTTTCTCTTTCTGTTTTTGTTTCTGATATTGGTTTCAGGAATTGTATTGGATGTAAAATTAAATGAATTTCTCGCATATGTCTTCCCTCTTGTAATTTTTATTTTCCAATTTCGCAGGTTTTCAAAAAAGATTGTACCAACCAAAAGTACATTTGACTATGAACTTGCTCCGTTCATAATTGCATTGACTGTTTTCATTCTACTTTCTGGTTCTTCATTGTTTTTTATTTACATTTTTATTTCGTTTCCCTCTGTATTCTTGATTATTCAAGTAGGTGCCATGAGTATCCTTTTTGGGGAAATTTCTTTAGCCTTACTTTCTGGAAAAAATACTCCCCGATTTATTATTCTTACTATTTCTGTTGTCTGGATTGTTTTACAAGCATTTATTTTGTTGCCCGATCTCTACTATCTCCTTGTTGTATCTGTTCCAAGTATGTTATTCATATATTCTCTTGCCATCAACTCGGCAGCACGCGAATTTTTTAACCATTAGGATTTTAAGCGCTCCAATACGCAAGTCTTTCCTCTCACATCCCTGATTCTGCTCTTGGATTTTTCAGCAAGATAATTTGCGGCATCTGATATCCTCACTTCTTCGGGCAAATAGTTGAATTTTACCTTGATTGCGTTATGTACCTCCAATTGCCGTTTTACTTCTTCCAATAATGCATCTGTAATATATTGCTTACCAACAATAACGTGGGGATGCCCGTGGATAATTCTTCCCAAGTCCTTTCTCCTCATGTTAGTCACGTCCTAATGATAGCTAACCCTTTCAATTTTAATGCGCAGGATGACTCTAACTTCCTCTTTTGGTGGCTCAAAGGGTTGACCTGTATAAGTTATTCCCAATTTTCGAATATGTTCCCTCGCTTCATTTTGTTCATCAATAATCTTTTCCACTTTTCCCTTGATCGCCATATATTTGTAAAAGTTGTTCTTGTCAGAAACGACAATTGAAACCCAGGGGTTTTTCATGATGTTCTTGTATTTCCTCCTTCCTTTAGCAGTGTTGATCTCAACAAAAGGGTGATTATATGTAATCCAAACTGGTGTGCATTGGGGTGTTCCATTTGGATTTACTGTTGCCAAGTATGCATGATGTCCTTCTTGCAAAAGATAGAGGTACTCTTCCAATATTTCCATAAGTCTCTTCTCATGTCACTTGTTCTTATAGAATTTGATATTGTTATACTTGTTCATTCCTTTAAGAAAATTCTTATAGACAATTTTTCTGAAAAAAAAGCCATTCATATTATAAAGGTGACTCCCTTCCCCCCATCTTAGGGCACAGGATTTCTTCCTGGCTGCTGTTCCTCAAAAAGAGGTTTCAAATGCATAGTGATCAATCTCAATGACTTTTTGAAGCACGTCCTCCGATTTGTTTAAAATGCACTCTTCAAGCTTCAGTAATCCTCTTGGTTCTTTCTTGATAAAAGAACCTCGTGTACCCTTCCAGCGCAAAAATTTTGATTTTTCTTTCAGATGGGATTCTGTACAATTTGTTTTATTTTTTAAGTCTAAGTCCTTCAAATCCTTTTGATTATACAAATAGATTTCCTTTTCTGATTTCTTGTTTGAATGATGGTTGGAAAATTGATTTGAAATCCGTTCTGAAAAAATACATTTCTTTATTTTTGATTTCTTATATGAGTTTAAATATTCAGTTCCCTGTACTAAGTGGTGGTTGTGTTTATTCATACTTTTTTGGTTTTTCTTCATACCACAAAGCAAGGATTGAATA
>WAKA01000209.1 GCA_015523565.1 Candidatus Heimdallarchaeota archaeon
CCTGAAAACGTTCTTCAAGATAAAGGTTGCGCCAGACCTGATGCCGTCCCATGCCTGTTGCATTGCATTTTTCATGGTCTGCATCACAGACCCCGCAAAGCCGAAGATGTCGTTCACCACATCGGCAAGCGTGTCCGAGGCACTCCGTCCCAGTGTCTGCATGCCCGCCTTCCAGACTGCATTCAGTGCAGTGTTGGGGGCGACAAATGACTTGTGCAGCCAGTCGGCGAAAACAAGGATGCCGACCTTGGCAACAGCAAGGTAGTTCATCGGCTTGGCGGGATCGTAGCCGGGATTGTCAGGGGTGTTGAGATTCAGCTCCTGCTGCAGGCTCTGGTCCTTCAGCACAATTTTGGCAAGCAACTCCTTGCGCTGGTCAGTGCCGAACCAGTTGATCAGGTTGCCGACAGCACTAAAGCCGTACTGGTCAAGCAACTGCCATGCCTTGTCCGCAATCTCTGTGCGTTCAAAGCCAAGAAACGTGTAGGTGAGGTGGGCATAGATCCAATTCTTGATCAGAACCCTGAAATCATCGAACTTCTTGACGATGGCTTCGAGGAACAGGTCCACGTCAAAGACCCTGTTCTCGGTCGGGTTGGTCTGCGATGCCGTTTGCATGGCCTGCCTTGCGGATGGGGGCACCTGTGCCTCTTGGATCTCAAGCTTCAGGGTGGACGGGTTAAAGCCTGATCCACGAACTATGTTGAGGATGTTGGAACCACTCATTTGGGACCTCACAAAGATCTCTGCGCCTTTTGTATCTTTGGAATAATAACCTGCATCAACAGATGTGTCGGAAATGGAGAAACTGACAAATGCATCATATGAATTGGTGTTCAATTTGATTACATAGGAATTAATTGATGCTCCAAGTTTCAGGGTGAACTTATATTGATAAATTCCTTGCAGAGAATAATATGCATACGAATAGGGGATGGTGGTGTCATAGCTTGAATACATTGCAATATTGATGGCAGTGGTTGATGAGATGGTGAGGAACATGGTGGTCAGTTTTCTTGGCTTGAATGAAAGGCTGACCATATATCCTGTATTTTTGTTGAACTTGAAGTTGGTGTTGCTTGTTGAGACAACTTGGTAATTATACTCATTTGCGTTGACACCGTTTATTGTGTCCCAATATTTTGTTCCATTTACCAGCTTGATTCCCGCGGCTCCTGGCAATGCTTCAGGTTGTGCATAGGTTTGGGCTGTGACGAATGTTGTTGGCAGTTTTCCGTTTTCTTGTGGAAGTTGTCCCATGGAAACTATCTTGTTGAGATAATATTTGCCGCCATATTCTGGTAGTTCTTCGTAAATGGGTTCCACAGGATTTCCGTTCTCGTCCCAACGGTACTTGACATAGGTGACAAGGCTTTTTGTGATCGGTTCGGCATTTGGCAATGGCATGCCCGTATAGCCCGTGACAAATTTGTTTGTTGAACCGTCACCCATGAGGTATGCACGCGAGTAATATTTTTCGGTTGGGGTGAAACTGATTGCATATCTTGAATCGCCCTTGTCATGCTCAAACTGCACATAGAAGAATTCAGTTGATCCAGGAGTTACAGAAATTGTGTAAGATGCATCAACTGATGTTTGGTAGGTGTTCAGGATATTGCCATATTGATTCATCCTGATGATTTTGATGGTCTGTCCATCGGTTTGGATATCAAGGTTTACGGGGAGTGAACTCAATGGTTTATTGTAATAGAAGTAGTACTTTCCATCATTCGGATTGTGATATGCATTGATTTCCGCCTTTCGATTGTTGGAGTATTGGAACAGTTGAGCCACCCATCTGTCAGTCCATTTGATGGAGGGAGCCATCAGGTTAACGCCATAATTTGATTGGAACTGGTCTGGGAAGCTTGGGATTGTTATTGTTGTTCCACCAAGGCTTCCACCATTATACGAGGTAATGGTTGTTGAACTAGTGCTGAAAATGTTCCCTACGAAAATGGAATCTTGGACGATATTGCATTGTTGTTGTGTGGGGTTGATGTAACCACAGGTAAGGTAGTCATAAATATCGTCTATAAGTCCCAAAAGGTTGTTTGAATAGACTTGTGCGACAGGGGTTATGTCCGCTGTTGCGAGATAAGTTGTTCGGTCGAACTTTAAGGCGAAAGCCCCTTGAGTATAAGTTCCCCAAGCCGCAGATGGGTCGTACAATGCACTGCCAAGGTTTGCATAACCTGAAATGCTGACATCGATTGCATAACCGTTCTGGTAATGCACTTCTGGTCTTGCAATCAGGTTTGCAGGCAGATTAATATTGTAGACTGTCTTGTTTGCATTGCCTTGTGACATTGAAATGACAAGTTTTTGTTGGGTAATTCCAGTTAGTGTCTGTATTGTCTTTATTGTGAAGGTAATGGTGTAGGAAGTATTAATGTTGTATCCTTGGAATTCGGAAATTTGTACACCTGCCATGGAGTACCACACGTCATTGACCAATTTGACGCCGAATTTTGAACCTGATGTGGTTTGCATGTAGAATTCTGCGGATTTTGGATTCCCGTTTTCACCATTGTAAATGTCAGTGTTCACAATGAAGGTAGGTTCATCTGATGGTTTGATCTCTTTTGAGACGACCATGTCATTTGGGATTCTTGGCATTAGGGAATAGAGATAAGTGATTTCACTTTGTCCTAGTGCGATATCATAAGTCTGAAGCTCATCCAAGCTTCCGTTCAGGTATCTTCCTCCATATCCCTGTCCGAATTTTGTGATAGTCAAGGAATTGGGGAATGCAGAGGTGCTACCAACCTGCTTTCCGTTAATGTAGACGATAATTGATGATTTGTCAAAGACAATGGTGGTCATGACCCATTTGTCCTTGAAATCTTTTTCAAATGTTTTTCCAAGGTCAATGGATCTATAATTGCCGCTATCATCCTGTAAAGTAAGTTTCATTGTTCCAGACAATTCCTTGAAGCTGATGACCTGATCCCAATAAGTATTTGGACCATGGGCTATTCCTGCCATTCTGTAATAGGTTCCATAATATTCAAGGTCTCTTATGTTGACCCAAAAGTTCAGGGATGTTCCCTTGACAAACTTGTAATTGACATCGATTGTTGATTTTTCAAAACTTGCGGCCATTCCGTCTATTCCTGAGCCATAACCTTTCAGGGTTGTGGTAGTTATTGTATGAGATGGGTTGACATTGTCGACTAGGTTATTTTCAAAGCTGACAGCAGAAGTAAGGTGTCTATTGCTGTACAGCCATTTAATCTCGTCAATGCCAATGCTTCTGTTGAACAGGGCGACATTTTCAATAGCTCCTGTAAAGGATGATCCTCCCAACGTGATCTCTTGGAATGACAGTTGTGAGGAAGTTATCTGGCTTGAAGTTCTTTGGAGAATGTTGCTGTCTAAATAGACGAAATAATCAGATCCGACCTTCTTGATAACCAAATGATGCCATTGGTTCAGGGAGAAGGCAGAAGCGTCGAACACAGTTGATTTTCCATTTTCGACAACTGTGATCGTATTGGCAGAATATGAAACCGATGCGGCATTTCCGAAGCTTACCAAGGTGCCAGTATTGGATTGTGGGTAAACCCAAAAAGCAACGGACATGCTTTTTGCGGGGGTCATGTAATTGGCAGAAATCCGTGGCACCAATGAGCTTGCTCCTGAAAAGAGATATGTTGTCTCTTCAGCGGCGTAGCTGTTGTCTTTTCCAGTAATTGAGATTTTTTCGGCAACGTCATCGACTCTCCAATAACTTGCGGAGGACCAGTAGGTTGCATGCCTTATTGCCTCTACAGACAGGGATTTGATTGTTCTGCCAGTTATGGAGTAAGACAGTGTCTTTGAATAAACCCCTGAAGTCGAGACGGTTATCTGGCTTCCTGAATATGCGATGGAAACATAAAGAGTTCCTGAAGCGGGGAGAGAGCCAGCAGATGTGGAAAATGAATTGGAATTAAGTGAACCGTCGGCATTGTAGAAATACATCATGAAATATGATGTAGAGCTTGCCCATGCATCCCTTACTCCCACCAATGCAATGGGTTTGTTTGATGAATCATATATCCTGAAATACAGTGCCCCCATTTTGGGGAAATAATATGAAAGTTTCACAGAAATAGTTCTGGTTCCTTGAGCCAAAGTATTGGCCTTGAGTTCAGTTTTTTGCCAGCCCGATCCTCCAGATGACTGGACAGCTTCGAGTCGACTGTTCTGTTCTGCAAAATGGATTGTACTGCTTGTTTTTGCATATGTCCATGCGCTTGACATGCTGTTGTCATTGAAATTATCATAGAATCCCTGTTTAATTCCTTTTTCTGCATAATTCTGTAATTTGAAATAGTCGGATGCAGGGGAGCCTGTATAGAATGTGAATTCCAATGCGACCTTTCCAGCAGTAAGACTGCTTGTTGATGCAGATTTTCTTTCAACATAATCCTTGCTGAAGATTGAAAGGGCAGTTTGTCCATTGGAATAGGCAATCTGGAATCTGATATTGTCCATACTGTCATATAAGGCAGGACTTTGATAGCTTTGAACGACAGTTCCTTGGTTATTATAGAAGACCATCTTGAAGATGGGATTTGAATTGTCAAGTATCACAATTGCGGCAATTGGAGTCCCTGATGAACTTTTGAGCATGAATGTGAATTTCCCGTTGCCTTTCAACCGATATGCCATTGTTATTTCAAAATCAACACTTCCTTGAACAATGGTTCTTGCGATCCTGTCGGTATATGTTGAACTTCCACTTATTGCAGAACCTTTCAGTTCTCCTCCATTCTCATTCAACAGCAGGTAAGGGGAATTGGTTTCATACGTCCAACCTGAAAGCGATCCGTCATTGAAGGAATCATAGGCTTGAACTGCGGCATTTGATGCAGTGGCTGTATTTGTACCGAATATATCCATTCCTTTCATGAAATAACTGGTCATGAGTGGTAAATGCTCTGTTCCAATAGGCAGGAAATCCTCCATTCTTCCTGAACTGATGGATATTGTTCCTCTGGCAAATGTTGCCGCTTCTTGAATGCTGGATGTCAAGTAAATTGCATCAAAATATGTACCAGAAGAGGATGAATAGAAGGACATCTTGTTCATTACAAAAGAACTCTTCCCAGCAAACCTATACAGATCCACAACATAGAAATGCCATTTACCGTCAGTTTTGAAGACCAAACTGCTGCTTTCATGAATTGAAGGGGCAACAGTAATTGTCATGGCACTTCCAGTTGAAGATGCAGTACCTCCTATTTTTATTACAGCATTCGTTGTTCCAGATGGAATTTGGGCCGCAAATACCATGTATCTGAAATAATTGTCAATTGTATATGATGGTGTCGAGAAATATTCACCTGCAATTGTACTTGCTTTTATTGCAAATCTGCCGCTTGGAGCATCATTTGTCTGTATTGTTTGTGTGTTCCCATTTCCTTCAACTTTAAGGGTTGAAAGATCTTGGTCATCAAAAACAGGGGACAATGTCGGCACCTTAGCAAAAGTGTCTACAATTGGCATCATTTCAGCCCTATCAACAAGAATCTCCGCGGCTGATGAGCTCATGTATAATCTAGGTTTGATAATGTTGACAAAGCCTGTTCCCTCAAAAAAGACATTCATGGCTTGATCCTCTTGAGATGTCAAAGTGCCAAACCATGCGCCTGATTGGAATGTGAGTGTCAATGTATATGGTCTCCCGACATACAGATCAAAACTATCCGCCAAATTCAGGGTGGTTCCAGTTTTCGTATAAATACTGGCAGTGGTTACAGACCCAGTTGCACCATTGGATGAAATTTTGATCCCGAATTGAGGGGAATACCCTTGGTAGGTTAAACTAGATGATTTATTTCCCAAGATAAGGATATCAAAATCTGTTGAAGGCAAATTGTTGTATTTGAACAGCAATGAAAGCTTGAATTCATTTTGCCTCCCAGATATTGCCTTAGAAATTTCTTCTATATATTTTCCATTCAAAACTAAGTATCCATTTGAAGTGGAAGTTGCAGTGCCAGTCCAATGATTGCCATCAATGGAAGAAAATTCCTCTGTAAATCCCCTATAATTTCCCTTGGCAAAATAGAACCAAAGGTCGTCGTTTTGTGCATAAAATTCGTCCCAAGTTCCTTCCCTATGGTTTTCGAAAGAATATTGGGCGCCAGCTACAGGGAAAAACGAGGGGGGAACCACGTTCAGATGTTCATAGACAGAATAATCAGTATAGACAGATGTTGATTGATCTGGTCCTGGAGAAACATTTATGTCATTGACATACAGTGTATCATCGCCATTGAAACCTTCCTTGTATTCACGTGGGAGATCCCTATTCTTGTTGATATTTAGGTTGAATCCCCTTATGGTCTTCATTGTTGCGTAACCCAATGTTTCGGTGCCATTGTAGGTCACCTCAACAGGTTCCTTTGTTATGACCCTTGGGAGCTTGTAAGTACCCGCGGCCAACAGGTTTTCCAATGAAAGCACAAATCTTGTGTTCAGGTATGTAAGTCCCCTATACCCTGTCAATACCTGTCCAGGGTTCATAGACTCAAAAAATCCAAGAACGGAATCCCCACCGTATTCCTCATATTCATCAAGAATGAAACAGGCATGGATGTTAGTATTTACCAATTTGGTAATTTGCTTAACTCTAGTTTTTTGCAACGCATCCCTGAAGAATGTACCATCCATCACCCCGAGCTTTTTGGGGTTGTCATCCCTGTGAACAAGAATTCCATGGCCATATACACTGTTCACCCCATGAGCAACAACAGTAAGGGAAATGGACTTAATTGCAGAATTCAGTTCAGCCTCTGCCAACAATGACATGATATTAGAAGGTGTGGCATATTCATTGATCAAAAATGCATAATAATCAGAGGTTTCAATTGCCCAATTTTGCAATAGTGAGTAGACTTTTCTCCAAACCTTGTTTGTCTGCAATTTTTCTATGCTTCTGCTTTTGTAATCGGAAACAAAAACAACAAGGTTAAAATGTCCGCCTCTGCTTAATTTCCCTTCATATCCATCAACCAGACTATCAATTACACTTTGGGCATTTAAGGTGTAATTCATTGCTTGACTGTCCAAAAATATCTTTCCTGATGAAGTGGAATTGATCGAATGAACTTGGTAAGACAAAAGTCCTGGAACAAAAACCTCCTTGTATTTCAATTTCGTTTTTGGTTCCATTTCCTTGTATGGCTTTATTACTCTGGTTTCAAACTCCTTGATTTCCAGAACACTCTTTCCCTCAAGAGAATAATTTTTGACAAATTCGGATGCATCCCTTGTCTTGATCTCATCAGAAGAATAAAATTTCTCAAAGGTTAGTTTATCTTTCACTTTTTCCCTAACCTTGTCCTTCTCTCCTGAAAGGACTTGCATCACTTGATCATATTTCTGAAAATCTTCGATCCTGATTTTTCTAATATTCTCAGGATATTCTGCATTCTGATCATTAGCTAAAACTTGACTAACGTCAGCACTTGTTATCATTAAGATTAATGATACAGCAATTATGGTTATTTTTAACTTTGAACTAGTCATGGTTATTTTTTCCCTCCTTACACATCTACCTGGGGGGATAGCGAACCTTCAGTTTGTTGGGGTATTAATAAATTTTTTTTTGTTTACATTACTTTTCCTTTAGGGATTTATTTTTGAGAAAAAAAGCAAAAAACCATTCGATCTGTTTTTTTCTCTACACAAATTATGTATCTTTTTAATTTCAAAAAAATCCAAAAGATGAATTTATTCACACTGTTGGAAAAATTTTTTGCAGTAATTCACCAGACATGCAGTTTTGCCAGATTAAGCATCCTTAAATAAAAATAGGGGAATCATCCTTCCTAAATAATTGAAATGGAGAAGAACACCTCTGCTCATTGAGATATCACCAGCAAATGTATATCATTACTTCCCTCCTTTCATTGATGTGGTACTATGTCATATTACCTTTTGATGGCATATTGCTGGCATCATGGTATTCGTCAAGCAGGCAATTTAGTTTCAGTTGAAGAACAACAGGTATTTGCATCGGACACAGCGTCATTCCTTAAGACTGTGGCAAAGTATCATCTCTATCATTCAATCTTTCTGACGGTAATGTTATTCGGTTGGATGTTTGTCATTCTGAAATGGAAAATTTTCACTAAAATTTCAGATACCGAATATTCTTGGGCGATTAAATTGATGGTAGGGATTATTACGGATTTTGCAGCATTGTGTAGGATTCTGAAACTTTCCATACCGTTGATTAATGTATACCTGCGCTATCTTTTTATTGGCATTTTACTTTCCCTATTTGGATTGGGAAAGAGAATGATGTTGATGTTTTTCCTGAACTTTTTTGGATGTACTTTGTTTGGAAACAGCAGTTTGTTCATCACGGGGCTTCCTTGGAGGTGGCGAAAACATGAACGAAACTAAGTTGGATGATGAATCTGTTGATTTCCCAAACCTGCTTCCAGATGTGCTTTTTTTGCCGTTTCTCATTTTCAGTATTTTGAGCATGGTTTTGTTCCCAATAATGGTGTATTGTGCAGAAAAGTTTGGTGTGAATGTGGCATATGGCATTATTGCGGCAATATTCCTCTATATTGTCGTAGTTGCTTCTGCCATACGGAAAACTAAAAGGTACTTTTCCACAACAGATCTAAATGAGATTCAAACCCATTTCAACCATTTCTATTACATTTGGATGCCAGTAATTAGTGGTGCTATCAGCATATTTTTTTATTTTGATAGTGTGGTTGATGCTTTTTTCTTTTATATATTGACTGGGGTGTATTTTTTATTTATTGCATCATACTTCATTTTTCTTGAGGAAAATCAGAAAGATTACAAAGGTATTCAAGATTACATACTGAAAATATTTATGCTATTGCAATTTATGATCCAAACTTGGTTTGCCTTTCTGCTGATACATTTCTGGCAGAAACAGAAATGGGTTTTCCTTGAGTTATTGCTTGTATTTGGGGTGGGGATGCTTATTTTCTGGCTGAAACCTGGAAAACTTATTTTGAATCATACCCTTGCCCTTCGCCTTTTCCTTTACGCATTTGGCTTGCTTGTTGTTTGGATCAGTTGGGCTGATTTTGATTTGGCTCATCAGATTTTCAGCACGGACTCCAACAATATTTTTATGAAATTAATGGTTGATTCCATTGTTTTTCTAATTTATATGGTGGCGTTGTCTCCGAAAATCTTACAGGAAATAATAATTGAATATTACAATAAATAATTTAAATGGGTACTGGGGTGTTCTCTGAACCTTTTGGTTCATCTTTCATGTTTGGAACTGTATCTGTTTTATTATTCACATGACTGCATGATGCAATAAACATAGTATCAAGGCGTTCATTGCAGAAACAGTCATTTCCACAATCTATCCGCTTGTATCAATGGTTTCGATGGGAATTTTAGTGGGGATAGTGTCAATGTTGGATATTATTGTACCATTCCTAACAGTCATATCATATTCCTCTTTGGTTATTTCCTTCGGTAATGAGAATATTGAAATTAGTGTTTAATCAAAAGGAAATAACCTTGCAGTAATTTTCGGCAATCAGCAAATTAAATTGATGGATTTGTTCTTCATTCCAGAAGTCGTTTTAGTAGAAACGTCGTTTTCTTCAATGGAAGCCTTTTACAAAATCATGCTAGAACAATTTGTTGATTTTGTTTGTCACATATACAATTTTGATCAAAACTTCAAAACCTGAGATACAATCTCTTGTCATAATGACTTTGACAATGTATTTCCTTCGAATGGCAAAGATTGAATTGAATAAGCTATCAAATGGTGAAAAAAGGGACAGAAGCTGGAGGAATTGAAGATCTATTTGGTTACATGTCATAACACTTGGAAAGGAGTTCATACTTGGAACCGCAATTGCCTTACTATCAAAATTCCCATCGGGTGATGTTCTGGGTTGTTTAATCAAATCAATTTGTAAAATCGTAATGCCTGCATCAATCTTATAGTTGCTTGCCAAAATTGTGCTGAAGGATCAGAGCCTGCCGCAGGAGCTGAACCTCAACACCCCTGACAATCCCGGCTACGACCCCGCCAAGCCGATGAACTACCTTGCTGTTGCCAAGGTCGGCATCCTTGTCTTCGCCGACTGGCTGCACAAGTCATTTGTCGCTCCCAACACCGCACTGAATGCAGTCTGGAAGGCGGGCATGCAGACACTGGGACGGAGTGCCTCTGACACGCTTGCCGATGTGGTGAACGACATCTTCGGCTTTGCGGGGTCTGTGATGCAGACCATGAAAAACGCAATGCAACAGG
>WAKA01000210.1 GCA_015523565.1 Candidatus Heimdallarchaeota archaeon
CAATCTAACTTGGTATATGTACATTAAATTAAAAAAAAAACTATTATTGGCTTTTTGTTTTTCTTTCTACTTTACTTATGTTATTTGGAATGTTTAAAATACAATAAGAATACTATTTCTGTTAGCAAGGTGATGTACATGAAACACAAGTACTACACTTCAATACTAATTCTGATGCTTACTCTCTCTTTAGGGTTTTTCAGCACCCAGACGAGAGTTTCAGCAGACGCAACTCAAACCTTCCAGACTGGAGATCGCCTTGAATACCAAGGCGAAAGGTATGTTTCTGAAGTCAACGAAGGTAATATGTTTGGAGACATGATGGACCCTGTTAACGGTTCTTGGGTGCCAGTTCATGATTCATGGTTTTCATCTGATCTCGAAATCAATGCAAATACTTCCACAAATGTTTTTGTCATCAGGAACAGCCATGGCTTCGACAGTCTCTTTTTGATCAATGACCAATCTGTCACAAATGTTGGTAGCTACATAAACAAAAACATCACTGAGACCGATTACCTTGATCCAAATCAAACCTTTAGTGACAGTTTCTCTGACGACCTTTCTGGAATGACAGATTTCAATTTCAATATGATCCCCTCATCAGCCAATGCAACATATGCTTACATGCCTGAAGAATTTTTCTGGGAAGATACAACTGTTGAAGTTGGTCCACTTTCCCCTGACTTTCCTATCTACATTCCTCCATTGAATGTATCTGTTGAAAAAGATGTAACTAGCGTTTCTGCGAATGCCACAATCAATAACAACTTTTTCAGCTTTACAGGCAATGCTTTTGAAATGTTTGCAGCCACTAATTATTCTGGATCTGACATGTTCCCAATTGATACTCCTGATTTCAGTGTCATGGCTGACATTTACTACAACATTTCATTCTATGAATATTACTATGCATTGTTTGACGCAAGCACAGGGATTCCAATCAGTATTGGTCGTGAAACAGGATTCGCCTTTGAAGGTTATTTTGAAACAGGTCCATTCACTGCTGATATCTATAATCCAGCCAATAACTCTTATATGACTGTTGACTTAAATATTACTGGCGTGTTGTTAGGTGTCTCTATTATGGGCGAAACCCAGGATTTGGTCTTTGCAAGCTCCCATTATGGAAATCAAAGACCAATCTCCTCTGGGTCCCCTCCACTTCTTGAAGGAGACGTCTTACAATACGGCTGGAGTTCTGAAAATAGTTTTGGCATGAACATGGCAATGAATGGTCAAATCTTTGATTCAAATGGTACTGGTCCTGTTGATTTTCAAGCACAAGTGGATCATACTGATGAACAGTTTGGCTTTGGTGCTACTGATATTGAAATCTACCGGAATCATCCTAATTCTGTTGAGGGTCTTATATGGACAATTGGTAACGTGACAGGAACATCAACAGATAATTCTGCATTCTATACTGCACCTAATGGTTGGGATAACCAAACTAATACATATTCATATGACGATACCTACTTCAATGTACGTCCAATGTTCTCCTCATCAAATGATAGCTATGAACTTTGGAATCATATGCCATACTCCCTCCCAAACCCATTGTATATGGATGGTATGGACTTCATATATGGATTTGTCAACATGCCCATTGACTTAAGCTTTATCCCAATGGATATTCCTTTGGTCTATTCTGGATATTATAGTGAAACTGGTGACTATAATATCAACGGCTATGACTTCTCATTCCCTGTCGATGTTTATGAAGACATATACAACACATCATTCTCAACCACTCAGTCCGACAATTTCACTACTGTCTCAATATCTGGATATGTGTCTATGTACTTCTACAAAGTCTATGATCCTGTAACTGGTGTCCTTGTCGAATTTGGTTCCGTGATGGATATGTCCATGACTATCGATATCATGACAAACCCAATGTTGCAACAAGATGGTCCTGGTGACGTGGGAATGGTGATTAACAATGCTCATATAGATTTGTATGGATATTCTGCTGAAAGCA
The DNA here is from genome assembly GCA_015523565.1 of Candidatus Heimdallarchaeota archaeon. Lineage (GTDB taxonomy): Archaea > Asgardarchaeota > Heimdallarchaeia > Heimdallarchaeales > Kariarchaeaceae > WAKA01. The sequence continues at coordinate 1,988 of WAKA01000210.1, forward strand.
ATGTAATATTTGGTCATCCACACAAATATAACGTTCCACCAATCACCAACACAAGCATGCCCACCAACACTACTGTACCGACATCAAGCAATACCACAACTATGCCCACATCAAACAGTACTACAACTGTTCCGACATCTAATGGAACCACAACATCATCTGTTTCTACAACATCTACAGTTCAAAACAACAATACTGGATCAGGAAATAACACCTCTGTATCACCTTCCTTTGTGAACCCTGGTCCTGGATTTGAATTGTATCTGTCTGTTGGTGTATTGGCAGTTATGGTTCTATTCAGGAAACGCAAAAAATGATTTAAATCTTAAAAAAATCAAATACCAAAGATATCCCTAGAAAGTTAATTTAATGAAATTTGTTTGATGTTCTCTCAAGATTTAGATTGTCGCGCAAATTTAATTGAAAACTACTCATTCAAGAAAATTTCAACTAATTTTGAACAAAAGGTATTTTAATAAACGTATCGTATTTTGACATGTCTGGTGATGTCACGATGATGTTCGACAACTATCACTCATTCTTCTTCTTTTGGATTCTTGGAATTGTCATCCTTTTAATCATTGCCCTTTTAGTGGCAAATGATGCATCAAGGTATGGTGAAAACGGTCTTCTTTGGGGACTTGTCGTATTTTTCATGCCTATGATGGGACTGTTGTTCTATGCAATCATCCGTTCTGGATGGACTCTGAAAGTGCAAAATACACAAACTCCCGCTTATTCCGCTCCTGTACAGGCTACACCTAATACAGTGTCCCCTGTCACAGTATCACCTGTAACACAACCACAGGTTATACCAACTGCAACTGACACTGTCTATTGCACTGCCTGTGGCTTTGCAAATCAAAAAGGGGCTGCCTACTGCAACAAATGCGGTGCTAAAATTCCTGAGGTGGCTTAAGATGTGTGGATCATCGCATTCAAGAACACATAGGAAATCATACAGCCATAAGTTGAAAAATTCAGCTTTGCGTTATTCTCCATTACCTGCTTCCTCCACATCTCAAAATGACCAAAGGGTTATTTGCACCCAATGCCAAAACATCAATCCCCCTGAAAGCAAATTTTGTAGCAGGTGTGGTTCACAAATTGAGGTTTGTGCGATAAGCAAGCTTCCTTTCCATCCTGACAGCAATTATGCAAAATGTATCTCTTGTCAATCCTATTTTCATGTCCACCACCTTCTTGAATGGCAAAAAACAAATGATCACTGTCCTGTGTGCAGAAATAGATTACAAGTAACTCTTGGGTCATTTTCAAAAACAACAGATATCGATGTAATGTCTCTCAAAGGGAAACCATAAGGATTTCTCTGTAGACCTCCATAATGTACTTGACAAGAAAATGTAAGGTAAATCGGGTATGTGTCTCCACTAATTTCCTGAATAGTTTTCTTCTGTCTGGCTCTATTCCTCCCTTCTTATATGCCCCACTTAAAGGGACAATTGATTTAACTTATGCAACCAATTCATTGTCATGACCTATGAATCCCGCAATTGGGTTTTCCGTGTTGCTTCCTACTCTTCCATTTCCTAATCGCAATGCCATTCTCCTAAATAATTTCGAAATTTTGACGGGATTTCACTTTTCTGTTTTCTATAACGCTGTTATTCCCTTTGGAAAACACATCCGTAGGAAGGTGAAACGGAAGAGATACTTTGTGCATTAACTCCGTGCAGCCCTCAAGAATTGCTCTTGATGCAACTAAATCCCTTTCAATCAACCTCTAGGAAAATTGGAAAAATGCAACACCAATTTCAAAAAAGACTTCTCCTTTAATCCCTCCAAATATAAATGATCCACGGTATTTCAACAAATTTTCATTAAACTTATTATCTTTCCAAATTTCTTGAAATTTCTTGTCCAGTTACTATGATTGAATCTGTTCCCAATCTGCCAAATCAAACCACTCCTCTAAGTCATTTGTTGCAGAGAAAAACAATCTTGTCAGAATAGCTTTTTCAAGCTCATTCCATACCATCACGTCAATTTCCCGATTCAAGTTGAAAAGAGCCAACATGGTATCTCCTGCACTACGAATAAGTTGAACTCGTGACCCTTCTGAAATTATCTCTACGCCCACTGGCCAAATGAAAAGGTCTAGACAGTCCCTCTCCCTCAAGTTCAACCGACTTAATTCAATCCCTCCTTCAAAATGGTCTATGGAAATCAAAGCCAAACGATTTACAATCCTTATGTCCGCAAAATCCTGAATTTTTTCCATCAATATCTGGTGAAGCTCCTCCACATGACTGAAATTCCCTATAATAAAAACCCTTATACCGTCAAGACGAATAAAAATAGGATCGTCAATTCTTGCATTCAACACATACCATTTGGTGTTCTGTCTTTCAATGGATTCCATCTGTTCCAAAAGATAATTGTCAATGACCTGTTGCACTGGTTTCAAGGACCATGGGCTTGTAATTATGGATGCATGCGTCCATTCTAAATTATTGTCCGCATAGTTCGGATTTAGTCTTTCTATTATTTGTCTAATAAGCACCTCCTGTAGTAAGCTTCTTCTCAACCCCCTTTGATGAAGGTCAATCATCACCTCCCACATGAATGTGCTCCGAATGTTCACATCCCCCCTTTGAACTCACCACAAATTAAAGTTGCCCATGGAAATTACCATCAATGTTTACTATTGGCAATGGAAATCCATTGCAAAGCCCAACAAAATTACCAATTATAATTCATAGTCTGGTTTTTATACAAACCCAATTCTGTTTTTGAAACATATTCCTGGCGGTTTGATGAAACGATTTCACCACTATTCCGCTAAAACAAGAAACACAATGCCTAGTCAAAACTCTCAAGAATGTTGCAAAAGCAACTGATTATCATGTAGGTTTCCAAGAATGTTGCACTCACTTTGAATATCTCTTGTTTCCGCAAAGTTTATTGCCTTTCATGCAGAATTAATCATGATGTCAAGACTGGAAACGGAAAGGGTGGTTCATCTTAATTCTAGGCACCACGAGGCTGAACTCCACCAATTGCAGGAGAAACCCCTTAAGAAACCAAGATTGGGAAGGCGGGAAAGTGAACCGCATTCACACAAGATCAATTACCTTTATGACGTCTTGTCAACCAATTTTCCCAATGACAGGACATTCTGGGATCTTCACCACTATTTCAACCTGGACGGTGAACGGGTTGACCTGCAATTTGACATCTCCTATTTCAGGGGACTAAAGCTCTCCGAGCAAGTCCCATCATTTAACTCTGACGATTTTGAAGGTCTGCGCCCCACAATGGCTGTAAATATCCTTTCAACGTCCACCTACAATTCTGACCTTGGATTGACTGCCCAGACATGCCAAGAGCTTGGTATACCTGTCTATGTCATTTTCAGTGACCATATTTTTGAACCAAGGGCTGTGAAAGCTCCCTTCCTAAAGGTCATTTACGAGGAAGGGGGAAAATATCAAATGGCAGAATTGCATGAACCATGCTGTAAGGAAGGGGAAGAAATTGATCCAACAAAACTGTTGGATGTACGTCCTGATCTACTTCCCTTTAAGTTCGGGATTATGTTGCTAAATGAAAAGTACCTGAAAAAAGGCAAACGATATCCCCTATACCAACTTGTCCTGATAGACCGGAAAACTGGAAAAAGATTGAAAACCAAAACTGAAATTGCAATGGAAAAAATCAAAGAGAAGGAACAGAAGATCAAAGAGGCTGAACAAAAGATCAAAGAGGTCGAACAGAAAGCAAAAGAAGCTGAGAAAAAAGCAGAGGAAGAAAGACAACGGTGTCTCGAATTGGAACATGAACTTGAAAGATTGAAAAATCCAGACAAATGACCTCAACAATATGTTCTCAAATGCTTTTCTCTAAACTTTCAATATTTAAATTGTCTCTGAAATCATAATCATTTAAAAACCCCATTTAAAAATGATGAATTGCTTGAACAAAGTTTATTAAATTTCTGAACTTGTTTATTAGGCTCCAATTCTTTTGTAATTGGTGTATTTCTTGAAACAAGTTACCACAAACTTTATAAAATAACAATTTGTCGAATACCTCGAATTAACAAAAATTTAGGGAATGGCTTCTGACATGCAACTTTTTGACATGGCAAAAAATCCTCCATAGCCTTTCAGTTTAGACATAATAGATATATGTCAAAATTTCAAATATTATAATAACAGCTATGCTGAGGTGAATCATTGCAACGTGA
>WAKA01000211.1 GCA_015523565.1 Candidatus Heimdallarchaeota archaeon
ACATTGCAGTTTAATGACCTTACAATTTTTGTTGGAGACACAAATGCAGGGAAATCAAATATAATTGAGTTCCTTGCATTTTTAGGATCTTTTGCCAATTATGACGAGGGAAATTTTAGATCTTATTTGGAAAAGTTTGTCAGATTCAATTCTTGGATCGATTTATTCTATGACCGCAATATTGACAATCAAATAGACGTTTCAATTAGCTATTCCAAAGATGAAAAACAAAAACAATTACATTTAGTGATTATAAGTGACGGTGAAGGATTAGAAATAATTAAGAAATTAAAAAACCAAAAGGATCAAACTCTTGCAGAGGTCGATTTTGAGGGAGATTTATTAATTTTCGAACAAGAGGAACTTGAAGATTTCAAATCTGTAAAATTCTATAATTTCAGCAAAAATTTCAATTTTAATGAAGAACCTATGAGTAAAAAAAGAAGCACAGCTTTAAGACCCCCAGATGGAAACAATCTCTTTATGACGATTTGGGCATCAAAAGAAAGAAGAGAGCTCATCAATGATCTGTTTTCTCTGTTTGGATATCGTGCAGTGTTTGACATTGGTAACAAAAAAATCTTATTTCAAAAGCAGGAAGGAAACATTATTGTAAACTTTCCCCTATCACTCCTCTCCGATACATTGAAGGCAACAATTTTTTATTACATGGTTCTTTTATCGAACTCGCATTGCGTCCTCTGTTTCGATGAACCAGAATCTTTCATGTTTCCTTCGCATATCCTAGACCTCGCAGAAGACTTTGCAAAAAATCCAAAAAGCAAGAAAAACCAAATCATTCTGACAACACACAATTCTTATTTCTTGGAAAATTTGATTACAAAAGCCAATCTCGATGCCATCAATCTTTTTGTTTGTCGGTACAAGAATTTTCATTCAGAATTCAAAATGCTTTCCAAGGAGGAAATAATGAAAATCAATGACATTGATCTATTAATGAACATTGAAACGTTGTTTGAGGAGGAGGAGGAATATTTCACATGATGGTTTATGTTGAATGTTTTAATGACACCTATTTGTTTAAACAAATAAAAAAAATAAAAGGAAATCTAGAAATAGATCATGCAGGAAATAAAACGAGGGTCATAAAAAAAATAAAAAAAAACAAGTCTGGACTAGGGATTGTTGATAAGGACAATGATGATATGGAAAAAGAATTACCAGGATCAGTCTTTATAAGAAAAAAATATGGAATTTCAGTTTATAGCTATCATAAGTCCATTATTATTGAGTTTGAAATTGATTTGGAAAACTGGCTGTATACTGTCGCAAGGAACAATAAATTAAAACCAAGTGATTATAATCTACCAAATTCCCTCAACAATGATCTCCCAGGACATGTAAAGAAAATGTATAAGAAAAAAGGATATTCTAAGTTCATTTACGCCCTCTTGAAATCTGAAGAATTTCAATTTCTTCTGTCACAGATTCCCTAATTTTTGAAAAGAACAAACACAACCCCTTGATTCATTTTATGAAACAGAATCTTTTGTTTCAACCTATTACTAGGGTTCTCAGTCAATGAAACTTGACTTACAACCATTTTTAAAAAAAATCGTGTCATGGTTTCAACCTATTGCGAGGGTTCTCAGTCAATGAGACTACTTACTATATTAATCCAGAAATTGCAGACCTTGTAGTTTCAACCTATTACTAGGGTTCTCAGTTAATGAGACTTGACTTACAGCTATTTTTAAAAAAAATCGGGTCATGGTTTCAACCTATTACTAGGGTTTTCAATCAATGAGACCCAGTTGGCAAGGGAGAAGACATGAGATCTTGTCCGGTTTCAACCTATTACTAGGGTTCTCAGTCAATGAGGTCGTTATGTTTTTTCTATTCTCAGCCACCCTAATAAGCTTTTTCAAAAATGCATATGATGTTATTTTTTGTTTATTTCATGCATTTGTGCATTCGTCGTTTTGATTGTTTCAAGATGGATCTTGATTGTTCCAAGTTGGAAAATACGTTGCCTTAATCCGATCACTTATGCAATCTGGAGGGGGTCGTGGTTGAAAGGTTTCCAGTCCTTCATTGGTCGGGTCAATGCAATCAATGGTATTTACAGGTTATTTAGTTGAAAGGGTTTGGTTTGTTAGACTGCGTGGCACATAGTTCGAGGGTAGTGAAGAGGCAGTGTTATTTTCGTTGAAATTTTGCAATAAGTTGTAGGTCTCCCAAACAGTACATAAACCCCAGAGTGGATGATAGCTTATGTTCACGAATATAGGCGGTGGGGTCACACAGCTGTGCAAGTTTGGGTTGCCCACGTTGGATGAGATTGTAGGCGGGGGTCTTCCCCGTGGGACGACATGGTTGATAGAAGATGAGATTGGGGCGGATGCGGAGCCGTTCATCATGTCATTTCTTGCGTCAGGTCTTCAGGCGATGGACTATATTTTTCTTCTTTCGACGGAGCAGACATTTGACCATTACAGGAAGACATTCCAGACTTTTGGTCGGAATCCAGACATGGAGCTCCAGACGGGTCGGCTTCGTTTTATTGATGGGTTCAGCGGTTCATATCAGCTTGGTCTATCTACAGGTGTTGCAAACCCTGCGACCACGTCATTCATAGGGGGTGGGGGGATGATGGACATGGATCATAATGATGGGATAGAGACATTGCGTGACCTGACCCAACCGCGTGAGATCAACGAGGCGATCAGGCGATCGTTGTTGCATGTGCAGGAGGGACCTGCGACGGGGGTTCGTGGGGCGTGCATAAGTCTTTCCACGATTATTTATTCGGCGGGTGATTTCCGGGATGTTTATACGTTTATCCAGAATCGGCGTGCGATGGACAAGTTGAAGAACTCGACGACATTGCTATCGATACATGCGGATGCCCATGATGAGAAGATATTGCGAAGCATAGAGCATGCGGCGAACGGGGTGCTGAAGGTTCAGAGAGTGGAAAGCGGAGGCACGTCGGCATTGGAGATAGAGGTTGTTGCGTTCAATGAGAAACCTGAAAGCATAGGCAGGAAGGCGGCATTCTTTTATGTTGGGGGTCGGCTTTCGCCAGTGGAGTTTTAGTGATACGCCAATGGAAAGTTGATTTAGTAGGTTTCAGGGAGAGACAGGTCAAAGGAAAGTTGATTTAGTAGATTTCAAGCAGAGACAGGTCAAAGGAAAGTTGATTTAGTAGGTTTCAGGTAAGGACAGATTAATGGAAAGTTGATTTAGGCATATCAGGATAAGAGGTCAAATATCTGTCAAGGGGTTTGGAGGTTTAAGGGATAAAAAAAGATAAGGGATAAAAATAGGAATGCATGTCATGTCAGATGACACCTTCATTGAGGAGGAGGATGTCAATTTTTTTCTCGACCTGCCTTATTTTGTCTGTATCGATGGAGAAGAGTTTTTTGGGGTTGCCGAACGCCTCATAGGTGACTTGGTTGATTTTTTCGAGGGCATGGGAAAGTTTGCGTTGGTCTACGTCTCCAGAGGCAATTGCTGCGGAGATATAGTTATAGTGTTTCTTGATTTCCACCTTGATGTCCTCGTCAGTGTCTAATTCGGATTTTAGTATTCTTGCGATGTTGACAAGTCTGTTCCCGCTTTCATGTGCGGCTACAAGACCGCTTAGGATTTGGGGGTCAACGTCGTCCTTCTTTCCGAATGACCTGTGGACAAAGCAGGGGCCCAATGGAGATAATACCATTACATGCTGAAGCATTTCAACTACCAATTGCAAATGTCATCAGGATGTATAAGAAAAATGAATACACGTCAGTGTTATTGAGGTATTATTTTTCTGTCGGGAGGGATCGGGGGGATACTGCTGTTTGGGATGGAAGGGCTATTCAATGAATTCAGGATATTTTCTGATCCATTCGCTCCATGATCCTGCATAGAGGGGGTAACGTCCCAATCCCAGATATTCTGCCAAGAGGATGTTGAAGCATGCGGTTACGCCAGAGCCGCAGTAGAATACTGAATTTTCGGAGATGACATTTTGGAATTTATGTTTGAGTTCGTCTTTTGGCAGAATGTCAAGGGTTTCAGAGAGGTTTTCTTTCCATGGCAAGTTTTTGGCTGTTGGGATTCTTCCTGCGAGGAAATCGGATCCGGCATCCAATCCCATGTATCGTTCCCTGTTCCTTGAATCGATAGGGGTCATGTTTCCAGATTGGATATTTTCCTTCAATGTCCTTGCGTCAACCAGCGGGTAACTTCCATTGTTCCATGATGTCGGCATATCCTTCAGTTTGGTTGGATTTCTGTTCCAATGGGATTCTCCCTTTTCGGTTGGCAGGTTCAGCCTTTTCCAGAGGTCAATTCCGCCCCTCATGACACTGACATTTTCGAAACCCAGAGTTTTGAGCATCCACCAGCATCTGGCGGCATATCCCCCACCGCCATTGTCATAGACAATGATTTTATCTTGGACAGTCAATCCCAGATTTTCCAGATGTTTGATGAAACTTTCAATGGGAGGGAGTGGATGGCGTCCAGTCATTTCAGACACTTGACCGCATAAGATCCCGTCAAGGTCAAGAAAGACTGCATGTGGGATATGTTGATTAGTGTAGAGGCGTTTTCCACCTTCAGGGTCTCCCAAAATGAATTGGGTATCTATGAAAACCGCATCGTTGGTTTGAGAGGCATCAAGGGGGTGAATCAGGATATCCATTTATTCCACACACGGAGTCATTTCATATAAGTGTAGTGGGCATTCCATAGAAGTGTAGTGAACATTCCATAGAAGTGTAGTGGGCATTCCATAGAAGTGTAGTGAACATTCCATAGAAGTGTAGTGGGCATTCCATGGGACGTAACAATGTTCCATAGAAATGCAGTTCAATGAATATAACGATCGCCCTCTAGAAGTAACTACCTTATATAAGGCATTCCGTGGGACGTAACAATGTTCCAGGGAAACGGGCATTACGCAATGGCAAGTTTACAGAAGTGTAACTATTCAGGTTTGACAAGAACGGCGAACACAATCAGACCTATTCCTGCAATGGAAGATGCCGTTATTGCCGCCAAGGCAGGGGATTGCTGCCAAAGGACGCTTCCGATTATTCCTGCGGGAATTATGGAAAAGGACCTGATGGTATAATATATGCCGACAGCCCTGCCTCTTTTATCGGAATTTGAGAGGTTTACGATAAGAGCCTTGCGTGCGGGTTCACCGAATTCCCTGAACCCTGCAAGGAAAAAGCCTATTGCGATCATTGGCAAGGAGTTGGCAAGGACAATTGCGGATGGGTAAAGTGCAAAACAGAGAAATCCCACGAATATGACGGGTTTGTTGCCCACTCTTTCTGCAAGGGCGGCGGCAGGCAAATATGAGAGGATTGCGACAGCCATTTGAAAGGAGACGAGCAGTCCAAAGGTTTGGGATCCGACAAATCCTACAACATACAGGACGATGAGGACTTTGACCATTGCCTGACCGAACCGAGCCAATGAGTCCGCAATCAACAGTATTTTTAGATTTTTTGGGAACGTCCTTTCACCGGTGCTTGATTTCTTGTCTTCAGTGGTATTTTCAGGAGTTGAGTTCTCAGTGGATATTTTTTTGGATTTTGAGACCAGAAGGATTGAGGAAATGCCTAGGATGATAGATATTTCCAAGCCGAGCCTGACCCCAGGAATGATGCCCATTGAGGCAATAAGAAACCCGCCAATTGCAGGGGCGATGACTATTGGCAATCTTTTCAGGATGGATTGCAGGGAAAAGGCATTTGTTCTTTTTTCTTTAGGGATATAATCCCCAATGATGGAAAAAAGGGTGGGTTGAAGCAACCCAGATGTCCCTTGGAGCAAAACAAGACCGAGGAAAAGGAATTGCCAAGTGGGGCTAAGCAAGTAGACCATGTAACCGAGGGTTCCCATGACCAGGAAAATCAATGCGGCATTTATTCTTCCGATTCTGTCTGACAGGATACCTCCAGGATATTGGGATATTGTTTCCAATAGGTCAGCCATTGACTTGAAAATTCCCAATGCGATGATCGATCCTCCCAGCGACACAAAATAGGTTGGCAAAAATTCAGACCAGAGCTGTTCGCCAAGGTTGATAAGGAGGATTGCGACAAAAAGTGCCAAGACATGGCGTTCAATAGCCAAGAATTCCTTGACCTGGGAAGAGAATGAAGTGGCATTCATTTTTTAAGACTGCATGGGGGGTTTATAAAAAGAGTCATTTCAAGGCCTATTTGAATTGCACCAAATATTTGTTCAGGTTAGAGCTTACTCAAATTACCTTGTCTGACTGCAATTTGATTATGAACCAGCTTGTCAATTGCCTTGCCTGATTGCAATTTGATAAAAAGCCAGCTTGTTAATTACCTTGTCTGACTGCAATTTAATTATAAACCAGCTTGGCAATTACCTTGTTTCCCGACTAATGACCAATTGGTTGATTTCAAACCAAAAAGAGTTTTATTTGATGGATATTGCAGTCAACTATGGAACCTGCACCCATGGAAGTGTTGTTTGAGGAAAACGAGGCAATTTCGCACCAGTATGCGGGCAAGACATTCCACTCATTGGAGATGGGCAATGGCAAGCCCATTGTGTTCATTCCCGGCACAGGCGGGGATGAGAAGATTTTCAAGCGTATCCAAGTCCCCCTGTCAAGGGAATACAGGACGATTGCATTTTCGCACATACACCTGAAGAAGGTTTCAGATGTTGTGGATGCATGGCATGAGGTTCTTTCGGACATGGTAGGGGAACCGTTCCATTTATTGGGTACATCAGTTGGGGGCAGGATTGTGCAGTATTATGCTGAGAGATATCCTGATGACTTGCTAAGTGTGACAATAGGCAATTCATATGTAGACAATTCGACGATACGCAAAAAGTACAAGCTTACAGGTGTTGTCCTGCCAGTACTTCCCATGTCACTCATATCGAGAATTGCGGCAAAAGGGATGCTCAAGGGGTTTGAACAGTATGAAAATGGGGCACAGGCCGCGATGTTCTTCCAAAAGCATGTGCGTCAATCCAGCAAAAGTGAGTTCATAGCCCGTGTACGTTGGAATCTTGAGAAACTCCCACCGCCAAAGATAGAAGTGCCGACCCATGTGATCTATTCAGGAGATGATCCTGTAATTGACAGGCAGACAAGGGATCATTTGAATGAATATTACATGAATGCAGAAAAGACGAAAATCGATTGGGGGGGTCACTTCCCATACATTATAAACCCAGAGCCTTACCTTGAAGGACTTTACGGCTTTGTCACCTCATTGGTGAAAAATTGATTGACTAGAAAGTTTCCCATGAGACCGCCAATGACAGCAAGCAGTATAATGGATGGAATTGCAACCAGGTAGATTTTTCGGGGATTGCCCCTTTCCAGAGTGAAGGGTTTCACGAAAGAGAATATGGGGCCATAGATACCCATATACATCCCTGCATAAAGCCAAGCAGTATTCCAATCATGCAATCCAAGCATGAATTTCAAGAGAAAACCCCCGAACGCCCCCATGAAAAACATGTCAGATGGTTTCAAAACCAAGTGCCGATGAATGAGGAAAATGAACAGGGCAAGGAAGAGGAATCCCGGAAAGTTCTCGACAAGGAGCTTGAGATACAATGTCTGGGTTGACACGTCATTCTCATTGCTTTTGAAGAAAATGAAGAAGAGTACGGACTCATTGAAAAATGTGAGAATAAGGCTTGACAAAAAGAAGTACAACCAGAATGGGCTCATTATCAGGATTTCATTTGTCTTTTCCCTCAATTTCCCAATGCCGACAAGCCATAGCAACAAGTATGTGGAAAGAAGGACTTGAGAACGGTCTTCATTGGCAAGTCCCAAGACAAACAGTGCACTCATGCTGAAAATGAAAAACGTGATGATCAAGCTGTTGGCCTTGTTGACAACCTGGCTTTCCTCGCATTGGTACCAATGATAAATGTAAAAAGACACATGTAACGATAGGTTCCCGCCTGATTTATATTTTCTTGTGGTTTGGAAGCGAGATTCCCATTATTTAGGAGTTAGATTCCCATTTCTTCCAACCATGTGTTCAATTCCTCCAAAGAACCGACCACCTCAAGATTCTTGTTGGTGCCCAATGTACGGGATTTTCTCATTTTCTGGACAAGTCTTTGCAGGTGATGTGCATCCAGCATCCCCTTGGCGGCTTCAAGCACCACCCTTGGATAACGAAGGCTCATTTCGCCAAGTACATGATACCTCTCCTTGATTGTGATGTCCGCCTCCCCAATGATTGGAATTACCGTTTCGGGAGGAACCTTGGAATCATACCAACAAAGCACTGCCAATTCATGGACAGGCGGAAAGGGCATCAGTTTTTCTGAAAGTTTCCGTGCGACCTGCCCTATCTCTGCGTGGAAAATCAGGGCAGTAACCAAAACATAGTCAGTGACGGCATAAGCCAGTTGAAGCTCCTTCTCGTTTCCCCCAATCCGTTGCTTGACCTGTCCAAGAAATTCATCGAGAGAGCCTATAAAATCAGAAGGTTCTTCCAGAACATCCGCATACCCTTCCACATCCCGCATCATCCTTTTTGCCGTTTCCATCAGCATTCTCCTTTCAGGAGTCTGTTTGGACACATACAAATGCAGTTGCTTCAGCAAATCCCCATGTGCTTCCAAGACCATACATGATTTATGGCACAATTCCTTAAATCATTGGTGATGCCTTTCATGGATGACTTGATTCAAATGGTCAATCCTTTTCACCTTTGAGGCAAGATATACAAGGAACAATAGGGATGAGTAGACAATGAACTTTTGCAATAGCTTGCTGTACCATGTGTTGATGTCTATCAAGACCAAGACCAACACAATGAATGCAAAGCCCAGATAATCAGCAGGTGAAAGAAACTCCCTGAAGTTGTGGCATATCTTCAGGATCCTGATGACAAGAAACGTGATCACCACGTAGTAGATGCCTATCGCCAAAAAGAAAATCAAGGCAGAAATTGCATGGGGAATATAGGTGGAGTTCTCGGCAGGGAGGAGCCCAACCCCTGCAAGAGCAATTGAACTGACAATGGCCGCCCCAAAGGAGAACTTGAGATAACGATCATTTCCCGAAGGCACATTCCGTAGCAAAATCCCATTAATGGCCCAATATGTGGGAATGAGCAAAATGGCAGTGATGATCACGGAATAGTTGAAGATAAAGGGATATCTTGCCTTGCCTGTCCCCAATGTGCTAAGAAAATCCCCGGAAATCGAATACCCCGGAAAAAGAAGGATCGAGAGAATGGAGGTGAATACAAAAAATCCGAGGACAAGCAATGTAAAACTTAAGATATGGTTATGCTCGTGATCCTCAAGACCGAAGACCCGATGCAGTCTATCAAGAAATGCCATGCGTAACTTATTGCATCGGGAATATTAATACGTTCAATAATAAAATTACAAGTGCCCATTATTGCCTGAAAGCGAAAAGTGCCAACTGATCAAGGATGGAACAAGTGTGCATTGCCTGGAAGTGAATATTCTCAAGAAACTGAAGCAGATTTCAATGGTGCAGAATCGGGATCAAAAACCACCCCCAAAATTCTTGGAGGAGAATGGCTGGAAGTGGCCCTGTTCAAAACAGTGCAATGTACATTACGTAATTCGAAACGTTTATGTAGGGAGTCTGAGAATGAAGAATCACCCGTAGTCGCGAACGCCTAAAACCTAGAAATAGGATTGAAACCATTTCTTGCACTCATATACAAGATGCTTGGATATGTCGCGAACGCCTAAAACCTAGAAATAGGATTGAAACAAATTGAGATATTCGGTTGCGGGAGTTTGGGCTCACATAGTCGCGAACGCCTAAAACCTAGAAATAGGATTGAAACATGATCCAGTTTGGCGGGAAGATTTGAGTGATTCTTGTCGCGAACGCCTAAAACCTAGAAATAGGATTGAAACTAAAATTCCTATCTCTATTTTTTATAGCGTCCTGTCTCGTCGCGAACGCCTAAAACCTAGAAATAGGATTGAAACGTCAGCTTGAATTTCTTCGTATATTCTTTCATGAATTGTCGCGAACGCCTAAAACCTAGAAATAGGATTGAAACACTGCTGAAAAATCAAGATACATATTAGCCATAATATGTCGCGAACGCCTAAAACCTAGAAATAGGATTGAAACTTGAGAACAGAAGAATATGTCCAGAACATGGATGCAGTCGCGAACGCCTAAAACCTAGAAATAGGATTGAAACCCAAAGAGCCTTGCGAAGCTGGTCATACTGGGCATACGTCGCGAACGCCTAAAACCTAGAAATAGGATTGAAACAGGTACAGGAGTGACACGGCACCGTCGTCAAGGTCTTGTCGCGAACGCCTAAAACCTAGAAATAGGATTGAAACACTCATCCCAATTCACAAGTTTTCTCTCCCTCATATGTCGCGAACGCCTAAAACCTAGAAATAGGATTGAAACGTTATAAGGTCAGTCACAAACTGTGACCTGAACCTGAGTCGCGAACGCCTAAAACCTAGAAATAGGATTGAAACGTTATAAGG
>WAKA01000212.1 GCA_015523565.1 Candidatus Heimdallarchaeota archaeon
CATTTCACCAAGAAACTGGAGCAGGTGCCACCTACGGGCAAAAGGATAGCGGTCATTGGAGCAGGTCCCGCAGGATTGACTGTGGCACATGACCTTGCCTTGAAAGGGCATTCAATCACAGTGTTTGAGAAATACCATGTCTTGGGTGGTATGCTTGCAGTTGGTATTCCAGAATACAGGCTCAAGAACGAACTTCTTGAAAAGGAAATCCTGAGGCTTGAAGAAATTGGTGTGGAATTCAAGATGGGCGTCAAGTTTGGTGAAGACATAACCGTGGACGACCTTTTCCAACAGGGATATGACGCCATTTTCATTGGACATGGTGCCCATAAACCAAAATTCATGAAAATTCCAGGGGAAGATCTGGACGGTGTCATGCATGCCATTGACTTTTTGAGGAATGTGGCATTGGGAAGAAGGGAGGGTCTTATCGGAAAGAAAGTCGTTGTTGTCGGAGGTGGGGATGTTGCAATTGACGCAGTCCGTGTCTCTTGGAGATTGGGTGCAGATGCAAGGATCATCTACCGCAGGACAAGAGCAGAAATGCCGGCAACAAAGGAAGAGGTCGAGGCGACCTTGGAAGAGGGAATTGAGATACAGTTCCTTACAAACCCTGTCCGCATCATTGGTGAAAACGGAAAGGTGACTGGTGTGGAAGTTGTAAAGATGGAGTTGGGAGAACCTGATGAATCTGGTAGAAGAAGACCAGTCCCCATAGAAGGGTCAGAATACATCATTGAATGCGATACCGTGATCGAGGCAATCTCCCAAGAACCAGAATATGACTATATGGAAAAACAGCAACTTGAACTCACCAGATGGCATACATTGGAAGTAGACCCTGAAACATACATGACAAATGTCCCAGGGGTATTTGCGGCAGGAGACAATGTAAGTGGACCAAAAACCGCAATCGAGGCCATTGCCGCCGCAAAGAAGGCCGCCGAAAATATCGACAGGTTTGTATCACCTGATGACACTACAGAAAACGATGAAATTGAAGTGCCTGTCTCGTAAATAAGGGAATCCCACGACTATGGAGAAATATAAATTGAACAATAAATTCTCCAGAACAATAGGATAAAATAACAAAAAGAAGGGTATAAAACTAATACAGACAAAAATAAAACCAATACAGACAACTACAAAGTTTGCAAATATTGTCCAGAAAATAGCAATGGGCTGTGCAACTATTCAATTATCCATCAGGTGCTTCCAAGTCGTTCGGCGAGCCGTAACAGGTCCGCAAAGACACCTGCGGCAGTAACCTCGGCACCCGCCCCAGGACCGCGGATAATCAGCGGATAGGTATTGTACCGCAAGGTATGGAAGATCACAATGTTTTCACTTCCTTGAAGGTTGGAGAATGGATGGGGCTGTGGATAGGTTTGAAGTCGGATGCTGCATTTCCCATCATGGATCAAGCCCACATATCTCAAAACCTGCCCATGTTCTTTTGCTTGACGGGTCTTTTCTGCAAATATCCCATCAAGGGAATTGACCTGTGCCATGAATTCCTCTACGGATCCTTCCAATAACGGTTCAGGAACCAACGGTTCAATGGACACGTCAGAAAGGGAGACGTCCAAGCCCATTTCCCGCGACAGGATCACCAATTTTCTGGCGAAGTCCATCCCCGAAAGGTCATCACGAGGATCGGGCTCTGTATAGCCCTTTTCCTTGGCATCCTTCAACACATCAGAGAATGAACGTCCCATGTCCAATTCATTGAAGATATATGAGATTGTGCCTGAAAAGATCCCCTCAATTGTCAAAATCTGATCCCCTGTCATTATCAGGTCATGCAATGTCGAGATGATGGGGAGACCTGCCCCGACGGTTGTTTCATAAAGATAGAAGGTGTTTTTCTCCAGAGGGTTGGTTGATGGTCCCTTATGGATAAATGCCTCCAATTGACGGTAGGTTTCTCCCGAATTTGCCTTTTTGTTGGGGGTGATGATATGGATGCCCTGTGAAAGCCATTGCGGATATTTGGCGGCGACATCTTCAGATGCGGTGCAATCAATTATAACAGAATGCGGGAAAACCTCACTTCCCACATGACGTTCCAACTTATCAAGATCCAAAGGCTCTCCTGACTCCAGCAACGAAGACCATTCTGAGAGATCAAGACCATCCCCAATTACCATCCGTTTGGAATTGGCAATGGCATTGATACGAACATCCAGATTCCAATTCTCTCGAAGTGACTGAACCTGTTCCCTTAATTGCTTCAGGAATGCAGAACCAATCAACCCCACACCGATTAACCCAACAGAAAGGGTAAGCTTGGAAAGGTAAAATGCAGAATGAACTGCACGAAGACCACGTGTCAAATCATCCTGTGCCAGAACCACGGAAATATTCCGTTCAGAACTTCCCTGAGAGATCATACGGACATTGATGCGACCCCTGGCAAGAGCTGTGAAAAGTATCGAGGCAATACCTGGCTGACGAACCATGCCATCCCCCACAACTGAAAGTATACCTCCATTGGTCTCCACCCGGACCTCATTGACATGACCCTCAAGAATCTCCATGGAAAATGCACTCTGAACCGCTCTTCGACCCTTTTCTGCATCGGAATTACGGATTGCCGCACAAATGGAATATTCAGAACTTGCCTGTGAAATCATGATCACTGAAACACCTGCATCACTCAACGCCCCAAACATCTTTTCTGCAATGCCAGGCACTCCAATCATGCCTGTACCCTCCAACGTGATCACGGCAATGTCCTCTATAACTGCAAACCCCTTGACAAAACGGGTGTCTGGTAAAGAGGCATGATATATGCGTGTACCCGGGAAATCTGGCTCAAACGTGCATTTTACCCATAAGGGAAGACCATGCTCCATCACGGGGAAAATGGTGCCGGGATGCAGAACTTTTGCACCGAAATATGCCAATTCCAATGCCTCCAGATATGAAAGCTCATCAATTACGACTGCATTCGGAACACGACGGGGGTCTGCGCTGTAAACACCTTTTACATCAGTCCAGATATAAACCCCCTCTGCATCAAGCAGAATTCCCATAATCGCGGCAGAAAGGTCACTGCCGTTTCGTTTCAAGGTTGTGGGCAGACCATTGCCTGTACGGGCAATGAAACCTGTGACCACCAAGTCACCGTTCCCCATCTGAGACTGGAGCAATTCCTTGGACATTTGCCAATGAACAGCAGGCCCTGTGGGGAGATTGTCTACGACTATGAATTCACGGGCGTTCAGCCATTGCACATCATGACCTAGAGATTTAAGGAACATTGCAACCATTTGACTGCTCCATAATTCCCCATAACCAACAATCAAGCTATAGACTTCTGGACTGCATGACTTGGAAAGCCAAACTGATCGAAGCAAATTTTGAAGATCCGCAATATCCTGAAGCAGGGTCTCTTGGAAATCCGCAAGGCTATCCCCATCCAATTGAGACATGACCTCCAAATGCCTTGACTTGAGGTCTTCAAGCAATGGCTCATAATCTTCCTGCCTCTTAGCCAATTCAATTGCCTCAACCAATGTGTCAGTAACTCCTTGCATAGCTGAAAGGACTAGAGATATCTGTGTTTCCCTTCCCTTTCGACTCTCATAGATCGAAACGACTTTCCGGATACATCCTGCATCCGCAAGACTACTGCCCCCAAACTTGTGAACCGCCCATCTTCCAGAAACGGAAGCATCCTCGGATGAATAGGGTTGTACCGCATCCATTTGACGCATCTCTAAATGTAAACAATTTAAGAATTCTGTCGGTTTGCAAGAAAAGAGAAGGAAGAACCCAAAAAACCATGAAGCTAAAATGGCAATGCCTCATGAGGTTAATCCAAGATACAATTGACCTTAATGACAAAAGAATAAAAACCAAGCCAAATGCACAAGACCACAAAAACAAATCAAGAAAAAAAGAGACAAAAATTAAAGTTTCATCCGAGTGAAAAAAGAATTAAATATAACCTATTGCAAAAATATTTATGATTTCACCCACCCTGCCAATTTTAACTCTAATAATATTAACCGTTGATTTTCTCGTCAACGCATTCTATCTGAAAAAGGCAATTGACATGTACAAAAAAGAAAAGGCAAGTGTAGGGGGTCTATTCATTGCCTTTTTCACCATTAGGATCATGATCATCATTTTCCAAGCTTGGGGGATTGTGCAATATCCTGAAAGGGAGATGTTAAGCGACACAGTGGCATTAGGGGCAATTTTTACGGGATATCTCGGCATAATGATATTGGAAACCTATCGAGATATAAACTATGACGGGAGAAGACTGGCAGTAGGTGGTGTGTTGGCGACTCTTACATCTACATTCATTTTTTTGGCAAGGTCTGAAAAAATTGGTTCAGCATTGAAGGAAGCATTCCCCTATTTCATCCAAGCAAGCGTTCCGCTTTTCTTCTTGTTTGTCGGCGGAAATGTCTACCAATTGACAAGGGACATGCTCTCATACGCTACCCTGAACAAAGACCCGCGCTCGAAAAAATCCGTCTTTTTTTCATGCTTAACTTCTTGGGAGTCCCACCATATGTCATGGTCAACCTGATCAGGACAACAACAATTGACAACCCATTGCCTGAATTAAATGATTCAAATTTCATCGTGTTCTCAATAGTCCCAAACCTTTTCTATCTGGCAACCGACGTGTTATGGTACCTCGGTTTCATTAGATACGGAACATTCTCGTTTTTGCAGATTCAGAAAGTGGATTGGGTCGTCTTGGCAAATAAGAATGGAACTGCAATCTATGAGTACACCCCACTCCAAAGTGAAAGGTTCTAGGAAAACCTATTGTCAGGGGCGTTGTTCGCAATCAACGCCGTACTCAAAGAAACCGCAAACATCACTGGTGAATTGCGGATGATACAGATCGGCGACTACAGCATCATCATCAGGAATGCAAACGGACTGTCCGCCATCATCTTCACCAAGCAACCGACAAAATATCTGGACCAAGCCGCGGCCATCATTCTCCAAAAGATCACATTTGCAATTGACCCTGAGGAAATTGTTGTG
Source organism: Candidatus Heimdallarchaeota archaeon (assembly GCA_015523565.1). Classification (GTDB taxonomy): domain Archaea; phylum Asgardarchaeota; class Heimdallarchaeia; order Heimdallarchaeales; family Kariarchaeaceae; genus WAKA01. The sequence goes on from WAKA01000212.1 coordinate 5,020, forward strand.
GATGTTGCACCAATTGAGCAGATTATCAAGACCACCCTTTATGGAATGGGATCAAATTAAAGCCCAAGGAAATCCCCATGTGATGGGTGCACAACCATCAAGATCATCTGTGGATCGATCGTAATGCGAAATCACTTCAAAACAAAATCCAAATCAGCCACGCCAAAACAAAGACCTGTGTTCGAAAAAATACTTCTCTTCTTTATGCTCAACTTCTTAGAAGTCCCACCATATATTATACATAATCAATAATAATTAATGTCTTCTTAAATTTATTTTTGTATATTAAATTATATTTACTTCAGAAACTCTCTCAAAATGAGATGTATTTAATGTATAAAAAGAATTAATCCCATTACTCAAACCAATTCCAATTATCATACCATCCCTAAAATCAATTAAGGTTCCCTCAAGTTTTAGTTTCCCCATGATCTCTGCTGTTTTATATGCTGCTTTTCTATCAAAATCCAGTATGGAAAACTTAGATAGAAGATCAGAAATTGCTTTTAGCCTTGAAACTTTTTTATTTTCTTTATTAATATAATATTTGTTACTGGTTATCCCATAAAATAATTCCATTACTGATATTTGTGTGGTGAATAACGGACTGTCTTGTAAATCATTTAATTTGGAAATCACCTCGCCATTTTTTCTAAGTAGTCCAACAATTACGGATGTGTCCAGTAAAATCAAGATATGTTTAGCTCATTCATAGTGTATTCCATACTTTTCAATGAAGCTTGGAATTCTTGATATTCTTCAGCATCCATATCTGACCAAAGGGTTTTATCATTTATCCAATTAATTAGATGAGATGCCAACTTCTCATTACAAATTCTTTTGATAGTATCACCAAAACTTTCACCAGGTAATTTTAATTTGATAAGTAAATTATATACTTCATTTGTTATTGATATTGTTTTTGATGTCATCACATATATTTATGTATACGGTGTATTTGAGTATTACTGATACACAGTATTGGGAAATATCTGGATAAGACAAGCTAAACGTAGACAATCAATTTTTTGCCATGGGCTTTTGCACAATCATCAAAATCATCTGTGGATCGATCGTAATGCAAAATCACTCCAAAACAAAATCCAAGGCAATTTCTGAAGCAGTCACTCTAAACACCCACTCCAAAGCAAAATCCAAATCAACCATACCAAGACAATTCAACCAAACCCCTTGAAAATCCATGACAATTATTGCATAGGAATCATTTCAGAAACCGCGGGTATCACATGTCCTTTCATTTTGTGGGCGGAAGATCTAACTGTTCAAATCTACTAAAAAATGGACGGTGATAACATCCTCTTGGATATTATGATAATCCCATAAGCTCATCAAATTATACCTATAGCTAACTGAGTTTTACTGCGGAAAGCATTTGGAAATAACGTTTCAGAACCTCTTTTGCACCCACAAGATTCTTCACCCGTATCCGCTCGTTTTGTGAATGTGCCCCATCACTGTTCTGCCCCACACCTATCGCAATGGCAGACGCACCAAACAGCTTTTCCATGAAAGGAATGATGGGGATTGATCCACCAGAACGTGTAAGAGTGGGTTCCACGCCCCAATAGTCACGCAGTATCCCCCTTGCCTTTTCATAAAGCACATGTGACGGATCACCGTACCACCAGTCTCCAGTCGCCATTGTGTGAACAGTCAACCTGTTGGGCGACTTAAGATCTTTAAATAGCTTTTCGACATAGTCTGTAAACAGCTCTGCAATTTTTTTTGGGTCTTGGTTGGGAACCAACCTCATTGAAACTTTTCCGATCACTTTTGCAGGAATGACTGTCTTACCACCCTTTTCAGAAAAGGCCCCCTCTATACCATGGATAGACAAGGAAGGGTTCCGCCAATTGTCCATCAGCAATTGCTTAGGATCATCCGTCAACAGGGCATTCAACCCATTGGATTGCTTGAACTGCTCCAAATCAAAAGAAATATTGTCGTACAATGCCTTCTCTTCAGGGGTCAACGGAGCAACATCATCATAAAAACCAGGAACAGTCACACGGTTATGCCCATCAACCAAACGTGACAATATCTTCACCAGATCATCCATGGGCTCTGGAATGATGCCACCACCCAAGCCGCTATGGACATCCTTAACAGGTCCCTGAATCTCAATGCCCATATAGGCAAGCCCACGGAACCCATAGTCCAGACCAGGGGCATCATCCGTAAACCAAGACGTGTCAAGGATAAGGATGCCGTCAATCTTGCCCAACCATTCATGATGCTTCCGCAATGTCTCCTCAAACCCATTCGATCCCGATTCCTCCTCCCCTTCATATATGAAACGGAAATTGACTGGCAATGATCCCTCTTGAACCAATTCCTCAACAGCACACAAGGTGGCCGCTATTGGACCCTTGTCATCATTGGTTCCTCGACCATAAATATAGGATTCCCCATTGATATCCCGTTCAAGGGGCTCAAACGGCTCTGTGTCCCAGCCATCCTCCAATAGGGCAGGCTGGACATCATAATGGGAATAGAGTGCCAATGTGTTCTTGTCAGGATCATCACCAAGTCTTGCCAATAGCATGGGATTATACCTGCGAACCCCATCCGTTTTCTCATTGTCAACTATATTCACTTCCGCACCCAACTGAACCAACCGGTCTCGGATAAATTCGACTGTCCTTTGTGAATCTCCTGCACGGCTTGGATCCGCACTGACAGAAGGCATGCGGACAAGTTCCTTCAATAAAGCAACAGGATCTACCATAAACCAGCCACAGAATAACGATTAGAAAAAATAAGGGAAGAAAAATGAACAATATGCAAAAAGACCGTTAAATCCAATGCAATTTTCCATATTTATCCAAAATTACATTCAACAATCCTGATCTGTTCAGGAAAAATAAAAAGCCAAAACCTCCTATACAACCCGTGACAATCACGGAATATGCTCTTTTCCAATCTTTTTTCATCATCACCTTCGGTATCCTGACCATCAAGCTTGCCGAAGGACACCTGAAAAAGAGGGACGTCATCAACGCGGCACTCTTCGGCTTCTTTGGATGGCTGATTGCATTTGTACGGATTATCCCCATCCAAATCTATCAAATCATCGTTCTTTCCCTCAATGGCGTCAACTATTTGGACAGGCAGGAGCTATTGAATTCACCTGTCATATATTCCTACCAGTTCAACATCATCGGTCCTCTCCTTTCAGGACTGTTTGAAGAACCCATCAGATACTTCTTCCTTAGGGAGGCAGTGCGGACAATTGACCAAGCCAGCCGCAAACGGGCAACCATCATCTTTGGATTGGCTTGGGCATATGCAGAGATCGCAATCTTGTCATTGGACATACTGTCCGAAAATACCATTCCGTTTTCATCATTGCTGCTGTCAGGATACGAACGTATAGTTGCCACCATCTTCCACGTTGCCCTCAGCCGTTTCTCCCTTTATCTGATCAATTTCAACTTCAAAAAAGGAATCTTTGAGGCGATTGCCGTACATGACTCCGTGAACCTCATCGCATTGGTCATGTTGCTGGAATTGCAGGACAACCCCCTGCAACTTTACATCATCGAAGGGGTATTCACCGTCATTGTCATCGCATATATAGTCTACCTCCATTTCCGATTGCCAAGACAACCACCACGACAAGATTTATAGTAAGTCACCATGAATTTCTTGAAAAGATAAAATACAAATTCTCTCCTCATTCTCCTTTTGTCGAACAATTCAGGAAGACAATTCCAGAAACTATAAAAAATTCACCCAAACGGCATTCACTGCATAGTATTGAATGGATTTTTGACTGACTGCAAGCAACGACAGGAAACATTTTTCTAGACACGGGTCAAATTGACAAACATGGCAAAAAAGTGGTATCAGGAAGCATTCACGCAGTTAAGAAAGCCAAACTGGATTGAAATGACGGTTTCATTGCTTCTGCTGACTGGAGGGGTTTTTCTCACGTTATTCAAGTTCAGGGGTGAAAAGCCCCTCGACATCATTCTGATGTATATTGTCCTATTTTTGGGGACATTACTTGGATTGTTTTTCTGGATGAAATTCACCCGCAGGTTTTTCGTGAAGCTATTGCACCTTATCGCGGTCAACAGGGTCGCAAAAATCTTTGTCAGTGGTGGGTCAATAACCTTCAAGGAGTACCAAGATCCCAACATGAGGGTGGTCAAGGCAAAATTCACGCAACCCCTTGGATTGACAATAGGTTCAACAATCACTTTTCTCGGCATTGCAGTGACCATAATCGGCATTCTTAGAAAGATAATGCAAGTTGACCTTTCATCCGCCCTATTTTGGACTGCAATAGGGGCAGTCACCCCCATCCTCGCCACTCCGCTCCTTCCCGTTGTTTGGGCAATGGATGATGCAAAGATAAAGGCATGGTCTGAGAAGAACCATACTGCATGGACAGTGGCGAGCAAGTACAAGAGAAGGTTCAATTCCATCCTTTCAATAGCCGCAATCTTCAGCAACCTGAACAAAGGCATCACCGAACAGGGATTTGACCAGATCAAAATTCTTGGAGATATCATCTTGACAGGGGCGGTGGTCATGCTCATTCCCGTAGGGATTCTTGTCTTTTTCCACTATTCGTTCTTCAGGTCTTACCTCAGAAGATACACATCCGACATTGAGGGAATTGAGACGTATAAGATCCAATTGGTCAAACAGGTTGGTAAAGAGACAGATACGAAAACAAGTGAAGTCGAGGAAACAGAAGACAAAGGAGGAGAAGCAAAGGTAACCAATGAAAAGAAGGCAATGGAGAAGAAAGAGCCAGAAAAAAATTCCATTAAAAAAATAGATAAAGGAAAACCCCATGACTAATTCCAATGGAATTCAAATTCAGGGTTCGTCTCCTTCTGATCCTTACCTATTTCGACGATACTTCGGATCACAAGTGATCAGTAGCCAACCTCAGCAGATGGAAGAGGAAATCGTGGCAGTCGTCCGAAACCTGATGAAGAAACTACGAATTTTCATAAGAGATGCCTTTTGTCGTTCAGTTGCGTATGCCATCATATCATTTGTGATTTGGTAAATGCTGATGCCAACGAAAATGAAAAACAGCGGCACACTTGCTTGGATGAAAAAAGGAAATTCACCTTTTAGAGCCGTCCCGATTGTCCTCGATAGGGACAGGAAAATAAAGATGGCTGTTATAGTGCCTAAGATTGCACCCACTGCCAATCATTTTGCATTATACGTTGTTGATCGATAGTTCTCTAAAATCATGATACCGAGGTATCCCGTGAATATGCCCCCTAAAGCAATTGTGTCACTCAGCATCTCTCTTTCGGGATAAAGCAGGATGCCCCATAGCTGAAAAATAGAAATCAAAAGCCTAATTGTAAAAAAAGTAAGAAAGAGCAGTCCAACGTTAGCATTCTCTTTGCTATAGATTTCCCAAGTCCGTTTAAGGTAAAAGGAGTTCACAAGGAAATCGATTAGGATTATGACAACTACGGAGTATTGTAAATATGGTGGGATCATGTAATCTTTTACCCCTAAACTATAAGCACCTTTTCCTATAAAATGAATCCCTTTCTCTTGATAAAACCAGATTTATCACTGAGATTTCAGAATATGTCACAATAACCGTCTGAAGCAGAAAAGAGTTTCCATCGTTCCCATCACCCATTCCGCAGGCATCTCCTCCACAGGGTCCAAGGAGCAGGATCAACTGCTACCCTTCGAGGAGAAGTACAATATCTCGGAAAAGGTAGTCATTGCAATCAATTCTGCCATCAACTCAGGGAAAAGGGTGATCGCTCTGGGAACGACTGTGATTCGTGCAGTCGAAAGTGCTGTGGTGGACGGAAAGGTGATGGCAGGTACAGCCTTCACGACCCTGAAGATAGACTGGCAATTTAGACCACAAGTGATCACAGGCATCATTACGGGTATGCAAGTACCCAATGAATCCCACATCCAGATCCTTGAGGCATTTTCGGACAAGGTCTATGAAGCCTACCACATAGCAAAGCTCGACGGGTTCTTCTGACACGAGTATGGGAATGTTGGACTTTTTTTGACAGGGAACCTTTGAGAGCAAACAGGGAATTAATTATAAATTACTAACCTTTATTTACATTTAAACCAGAAAATGATAACAAAGTGTTTGGTTAAAAAATTCAATTTGTGAAAAGTGTTATGAATATGTTACATAATCA
>WAKA01000213.1 GCA_015523565.1 Candidatus Heimdallarchaeota archaeon
CAATGATTGCATACCAGAATTTCTGAACTTTCAATAATAAAGTTGATGATATTGTTATAACAAATATCGAAAAAATTTACAGTGATTTACCAGCATTTTAAAAATACATAAGAAATTGTTCGAAATTTTTAATTTATTTATATTTTTTTGAGACCTATATTTGCTGAAAATTTTTAAAAATTAAATTTTGTAACTTTGAATAATGTGATGAATTACCATAATAGACCTTAATTCTTTTCAGTAATGAATTGAGAAATTTAATCCAATAGAACGAAATGTCTTCAACACTTGAAGCATGATATTGGATTTTGTGGACTATCAAATTCTTTGAATCTTCCAAATCCAAGTAAGCACGTCTAGTGAATGATTTCAATAGATTCGGATCTTCTCCCCTCATTTCAGAGATGATGGAGATTATTAGTTTCATACCTGTCCTTTCAAATTCTTCAAGATGTTTAAGGGAATAGTACCAATTCTTTCCTATATTAATGCCAATCAAAAAAATTGTTAGTGCAACCGATTGAACAATAAAATTTCTGAAAGAGATTGGGAAAAGCAAATCAAAAAGACTTTTTTCTTCTTCTGTTGATTTCGTAATGTTGTATTGCGATAAAATATCACCAGATACCTTTTTTGCCTCCTCTGTGTTTTTCAAGCTTAATGAAAATGAAAACGGACCCCCTACACTAACGAACTTATTTTGTCCAACAGAATTCACGTATGATACATTAATGGCAGGCCAAACGTAAACCCCTTCCGTTATATTGGACAACTCAAGAAAATAGGTTAATCGTATCATCCCACCGTTTTCTGCCTCCCTTACACTTATTTTAATTGAATTTCCTTGAATGAGAGTATTAGCGATAAGTTCACTTGAAATTCCAGTAAATGCGTTGATTTTTATTGGAGTAGATACAAGGATTTCCAAGTTTTTGATAGGACCATAACTACCAAATGAAATATATGTAACGATTTTTGCCAAATCTTCATGCAAATCAATATTCTCTATGCCTTTATGTTCAACATAAACTTCTGCATTGAACGGAGGAAACTGGATGATAGGGGAACCATCCCAACTTCCTTTTGAAAGCAGGTCAGTTTCAGATAATTCATCAAAAGAGGTATCAACAGAAGTGACCCCGTTTTGCAATGTTCGTTTGTAGGTTAGCAAAATAGAGAACTGCTCTTTAGGTTCAAAAGTAATTTGGTTTTTAACTGTAATTAATTGGAATTCAATAGACCAAATACCATTTTTTTTATCATTGGAGGTTGCTAGTTGTGAAAAAGGGGGATTAACGGTTTTATTAGGGAAATTTCCCCCATCATATTTTATTGACATCAAGACTGGAGAAGTTAATGCAAATGAGATATTCAGAAGCATATCCCCTTCAGATTTACTGTTACTTTCATCCAAATCAAGGTAAATCATGAAGAAACTGTCATTGGATATTGAGGAACTTTCCTTCAGTTCACCAAAAAAATAAAGACTGGATAGATAATAACCTATTTTTAAAGTGACAGGGATTTCTGTTTGATTGAAAAGAAAAATAGTTTCAATATTTGGCACTGAATCCCATAATGAGTCCTTTTTACCGTCAATACGAGGCGCGGATTTCAAAATTTCACCTTGTAGATAAGTAGGAGTGTAGCCTTGTGAAAAGACAGGGGCAATACCCATTATCATGCAAACAAATATGAAAAAAATAATTTTATTCAATCCAAATACCTCCATTTTGCCATTGAAAGACCATTGCGGCAAGAATATTTACGCTTTCTTGCACGTATTTTGTCAAAATTTCCTCTTGAATGATGCCCATTCTATAGAAAACAGCCATTGCCGAAGGCAAAAAAATGCCAACAGGGTCCAATGCATTCTCATCAATACTTGACCCATAAGCTCTATAAGTAATGTTTCTAGAGGTTAGATATAACTTGGAAATGGGGTATGCTGACAAGAAGTAATCATCTTCAACTATTGAAGACCCGTTTGACTTGATTTGAATATAAGAGGAATGAGGCAAGAACAAATTTTCTCCAACACTACTTTCAAATCCAAAAACACGATCAACTGCATCAGAATAGGAAACATCACCTGCTTCAGAGTAGGTTTCAAAAAGGGGTTTGCCACCAATAAACATAACACTCCCACCAGATTTAAAGAAGAATTCCAAAGTTGTAATGTTTTCAGCTGTTGGAGCCAATAAAAATTTTGGAATCTTGTCTTGGACAAAAATGAGCCATCGCATTTTTGAAGAATAGGGGGTTTGCTTAATGTATTCTTTTAAAATAGTTTCAGATGAGATTTTCATTATTCCATAATTTTGTGACCTTTGAAGTATTGATGCAGATAATTGATCTTGCAGAAAAAGTGATTGGGATTCTGTAATCATGCCAGTAGATTTCCCCTTCTCAAAGAAAATTGCAAAAATATTTGACGTTGAAGGCTCTACATAGGGAAGAGTGAGACTATATCGTGAAATCAATGGTTTTAAGGTTCCAATCAAAGAGTAAATGAGAAAGATTTCAATTCCCATTAAAGATTCAAGCTCCGTTGTTTCGTTCTCTGCAAAAATAACAATAGAAGTGTTGAGATTTGGTGAAATGGAATAGGTTTGATCAAATTTCCAATAAAATTCTGAAGAGGAGGTTGAAATTATAACATTTCTAAGGAGAATTCCTTTTGAATAAGTCCTAACAAGAAGTGTAAGCTCGTCAATCAACCCATTTCTAGATTTATCCAAAATTTTGGTTACATTTATTATTTCAAGGAATGAATTGGAGAAATTTTGTTCGTTCGTGGTGTCATTTTCCTGTAATTGGATAACAAAACCGCTGGAAACAATAATTAAAAGAACAACGTAAGGAGTCACCGATTTGATGATTAAGCTAGAATCATTCATCTACAATCGTTGTTTGCAGGATATTTTTTAAAGAAAAAGATAGAATTAGGTGGTCTTTGGTTGGTTATTAGTTTCTCTTGCATCAACTTCTGCACGAAGTTCTTCTATTGCGGACATTATCCTGTCAACAGCCATCTTGGATACTTCTTTGGATGGTGGGAGTTGTCTTAAGTCATCAAGATAAACTGGTTTACCATATTTGACCAATATCTCAATTGAACGGAACCTTCTTCCCCAAGTAATTGATTTGCCTACGGGCATGGCCTTTTCAGGACCACGTAGAAACACGGGGATCACAGGAACATTGGTAGCCGTGGCAAGCCATCCACTGCCAAGTTTACCAGGATTACATTTATTGAGCCAAGGTTGCTTATGTCTTTGCCCTTCAGGATACCAAAGCAAAGTGTTGCCGCGTTTTACTAGATTTATGGAATACTCAACAACACTTAATTGTTTTGCGCCTTTTCTTACTGGAAAAACATTAAGATGGGGCGCGAGTTTTCTGAATATCGGGTTTTTGAACAATTTTTCATCAGCAATGAAATGAACAGGACGGGATGGATATAAGGGAATATTAACGGCAAAACTATCCAAATGTGATAAATGGTTTGGCATGAATATGCAATGCATGTTCTTAGGGAGATTTTCTTTGCCTTCAACCCTGAATTTCCATAAAATCCGGGCAATAACAATTGTAAACATGCCAATGACATAATAAAGTAATCTAGAAGTTGTATATTTGTATTCGAAAGATTCAGTAATTCCCGCCGGACGTTTCTTATATTTATTCTTTGTAATGCCAAAAATTCTTCCAACAATACCATACCTGTATTGGACGGGGGAATCACTTACTTCTTTCATATGTCGTTTATTTAGAAGTACCATATAAAAATTCCCTTGAAATGCTAATTTGCTTTTATCTGGAAAAATCAGGCCAGAGAGAAGAGGGTAGGAAATATTATTTGAAATTATTTGAAATATATTTATTTTGCACCAAATATATTTATACATCGGTATAACATTATACCCTCATAAAACACGACATTTCAAATGTCCGAAATTTAAAATTTTGACCAACATATAACTCATTTTAAATCAAAAATCCACAACATTTATTTGCTTTTGGAAAGGAAACGTTGACGTAATATCTCCTGAGTTGGATTAAGTTCAGGAGTTATTTCAATTCTATATTTAGGAACAAATTTTACATTTTTGATGGTGGTTTTCATTTCAATCTTGTCATGGAAATAGGTGATTTGCAAATTAAAATGTTCAGGATATGCTTCAATGATTTTTTTAATTCTTTCAGGCTCATATTTATATCCCTGTACCGCTATAATTTCATCATTAGGACAAAGACCTGTTTCAGAGGCAGGACTATCTGATCTGATTGATTCTATAATATTGGAATTATTTTTGAATTTAATGCCAACTAAATTTTCAGCGGGAACCATTTCCTTGATGAAAGAAAATCCAATTTCCTCAAGGTATTTAGTAAAAGGAAGTTCATCAACACCATATACATATTTTTTGAAGAATTCTGAAACAGACACTCCAGTAAATGATTCAATTTCCTTGTCAAATTGATCAGGATCATAGCAGTAAGAAGGGTTTTCTTTATATTTTTTGTAGAGATGTCTAAAAAAGTCATCTAGTTTTTGAATACCATTAGTTTTTTTCAGAATTTCAATATCAAGCAATAAGCCAACAAGACCACCTTTTAAATAATAGCTGACGTTTGAATTAATTGAATTTTCATCAGGTCTATAGAGTTTAATCCATGCGTCAAAGCTAGACTCAGCTAGAGACCTAACAAAACGACCAGGGGTATCGAAGTACTTGTTGATTGCCATGGAAACCTGATCAAGATATTCTTCAAGGGTCATAAGACCAGCATACAGCAGTATTTTTTTCTCGTAATAATTGGTAAGCCCTTCTGCAATCCAAAGAGCGGTTGTATATACCTCTTTTTCGTAATCAAATGAATCAAGCTGTTGGGGACGGATACGTTTTACATTGTAGACATGAAAGTGTTCATGTGATTCCAACCTAAGGACATTCAAGTAATTTTTTCGATCAGAAAAGCTCCAGCGAGAAGTAATGCTAACATTTGAGAATTTATGCTCCAAACCGCCCCCACCCTTGTCTACAAGGTAAAGCATCCACAAATACCTGTCATAAGGTAATTCACCAAACATTTCAATGGATGCATGCTGTATCTTTTGTAAATCGTCCGCTAACTGATTTATGTCATGATTCCCTCTTTTTCCGATTATTGCCAATGTACATGGAATACCGTCAATTTCATACTCTTTTTGGTCTAAATAGTCCCTAATAGCAAAACCAATTGGAGAATCATACAATTCATCGAAATTGTCAACTTCAAAATACTCATCTTTGCTTTTCATGCTTGTAAAAATCTCAAAGTCTAGAGAATTTATTTTCACCTTAATAGGGGTATTTTTTATTGGGGTCTTTGGATTGCTTCTGCAGGGATAAAAAAAAGTTGCAGTGCCATTGATAAGACCTATGTAATTATCCAAATAATTTGTTCGAACTGTCATTTCAAAACAATAGACATTGTACGATACATTGACCTCATCCCCCTCTTTTGCAAAAATTTGCCAATTGTTTTTGGTGATTTTTTTCCATGGGACACTCATTTTATTGCATGACACAGAAAAATCTTGGATATGCCGTGAATATTCCCGTATTAAATAAGATCCAGGAGTCCAAGAGGGCAATTCAAGAATTGGATTGTCAGAGGGGGCAGTAAATTTCATCACAATAGAAAGAAGATGTTCTGATTTTCTTTCTGTTGAAACAGTGAATTCAATGGACATATAATCATGACAATAATGGTCTCATAATAAAGATTTGAATATGGCTATTGGTCACTCCCTCTTTTTTTTAATTTTTTCTTCTCTCTTTCCCGCCTTTCTGCTTCTTTTCGTTTAATTTCCCTCCATTCCTCTTCAGTAATTTCTTTTCCCTTATAGGTTTTTGGAGCGATTTTATTGATGATTTCATCAATGTCCTCATTTTCGTCAGCCACTATTTGAAGAAGAACTGCACCCAAAGGAGGATTGTCTTCAAAATCAACAAGGCTCAAGCGCCCATTCCACAAGGCTTGGCGGTTAAAATACAAAGAAGTCATTCCTTCATATTCCTTGTTTTGAAACATCCGTTTCCGAATTGTATCAAGAAGTCTTTGGGTTCGGATTGCTTCATAGAAAGTAGAAAGTGCGCTTTCATCAGTTGTTACAATTACAAGGTAAATACCGTCAAAACGTTTGTCTATTTTAATCTCATCTTGTACAAGGAAATTCATTACTTTCCTTACTTTTGTTTCGTCTTCAGTTTCATTCAATTTGGCTTCGCATGTGATGTACATCCAATCATTCATTCATTAGATAAGTCAAAAATTCTTTGAAATATGCCCTTGCTTTTTCCAGATTGTTGGGAGGGGTCAACATATAATCAGCAAGGGCAATGACATGTCCTATACCTACCTCCAATTCTTTCTTGTCCCTGAGTAGGAATGCTTCTGAAGAGGTTGAATCATCATTTCTTTTTCTTCTTAAGGTTCGCATCTTTCTGATACTGGGGCTTGCATGGATTGCGATTATCAAAAAGTCAGGAAATTCAGCCTTGAAAACATCAACTTCTTGGGGTGAACGTATTCCGTCAACCAAGATGTAGGATTCACCAGAAGAAACCAATGACTTGATTTGCTTTAGGACTCGTTTGGCAACAACATCATAACCTTCTTCCTTGCGTAGAAGCACCATTATGTTATTGCAATTTTCTCGTGTTGGTTCCAGACCCCTTGCACGACACTCATTCCGTATTACATCTCCCATCACAATTTGTTTGAAACCCATAGTTTTTGCCACTTCAGCAAATTCATTTTTACCTGACGCAGGTAGACCGGTCACTCCGATAATTAATGTCTTATCCCTATATTTTGCCACTTCTAGACTCAGGAAAATCAATTTTTTTAAGTTGGCGAAGGAATACAGGATTGAATGAATCACATGGATACGGATCGATGCTTTATTGCAGTCAAGATAAATCCGTTTACAGAAGCTTATGAATTTCTTACTGAAATTAAGAAGAATTTTCAGGGAAAGATTTCACTGACACTCCCTCAGAATTATCATATTACAACTCACTTTTTTGGTGATATAACGAAACCAATTCAAGAAACCATTGCAGAAGTAATGGACGATTTAAAATTTAGCAAGTTTCTTTTGAATCTTAATGTGCCTGGATTTTTCCCGAAACATCAACCGACAAGATTGAGAGTTCTCTATATTGCCCCTTCACAAGGAGAAAAAGAATTTATGAATCTATATGATAAATTAACCACTTTGCTTAGAGGAGTTAAGTTCAAGAAGAAAAAATCATTCTCTCCTCATTTGACTGTTGGAAGAGTTAAATATGGTAATACTAGTGATTTGGCGGAAAAGTGGAAGAATTTCAAGGTTGAGAAAATATTTGATGTAAACAAGATAACCTTGTACAAGTCAATATTGAAACCATCGGGTGCAGAATACACAGTGCTCCATGAAAGGAGATTTGATTAAGTCACCACCAAACATCCTTCCACCCCATTTTATAAGCAAAAATGTTAGCGGCAACATGCAAAACCAATGCAGCCAAAGTTACAAGACCAAACCATAGCCAATTAATTCCTACAAAGGGCCAAACAACCAAAAACGAGAAAACAATAAAGCCAATCTGATCCATAATTGGGAAGGGCCCACCTGGCTTCAAGTTGATTCTTCTTTTGAGAAATGAACCAAAAGCATCGCCAATCATTGCACCAAATCCTTCAAGAAAACCAAGCCATATAGGAAATGAGCCCCAAATGTTGGGAAAGAAATAATACAATGCAATACCTGCCATTCCTCCAGATATTACTGCAGAGAGCAGTCCACCAATAGTTTTGTTTTTTCCAAGCAATGGCTTGCCATCAAAAAAGTTGAGACCGCCATCAATTCGACCAAAACCACCAATAAATACAGGAACTGCATTTGCAAAAAATGCAGGCATCATAAAAACAAATCCAAATATCAGTTCATTTAGAAAATTGACCACGTATTTTCTTATAAAGTGTTATTACTTATAGTTTACCCAATTTGTTAAGATGGAAGATTAGCCAAGAATAGTTTTGAGTTCTGTTATGACTTTATCCTTCAACCCCGGTAAGAATTTGATGCTTCCGACAGAATCATAGCCACCACCAGAAATCATGGCATTTGGCAATGCGTTCTCAAGTTTTTCAAGAATGCTGTCAAAGTTCACCTTGTCACTGGAAATTCTCAAAATTAGATAATCAGTGCCAATTCCCACTGAAATTGCCTCATTGTTAATCTTGTCATGGTATGCAGTGACAAGCCCGCCATGGGAAGGATATTCAAATCTTTGGGCAAACTTTTCAAGGTCTAACAAGTGGAGATCTCCAGAGCCTGTGGATACAATATCAGCATATTCACTGATTACTTTAACTGCTTTTTCCATGGCACTGTTACCAACAGCGGCAAGTTCCTTAACTAATTCAAGACCTTTTTCCCGTCTTCTTCCTATTCCAATTAAGTCCCTGATGGTTTCCCCGCCATCGCTGAATCGTAATCCAAAGAGGACATATTCAATGGCAGAGGCAACGGTTTTCACATCATCAGGAGTCATTACTGCGTCTTCGTTGCTTTTGAGTTGTTCTGCATACATGTCATATTCTTTTCCGAAGGCACGTGTATGATTGGCTCCAATTAAGGGGAGATATTGGAAGTTGAAATCATATTCCGCCAATACCATTCGTGAAATTTCATATGCAAGCATTGAAACAGAAATTTTTGTCTCATTGACTTTATTGTCTGTCCCGACAAGAGTGATTTTCCCATGAACCTCTGGATCGGAACCGAGATGAGTGACAGAAATAACTGGCAACCCATACATTTCAGCGAAAGAATAGGCAGGAAGTGATTCTTTACTAAAACCGGCATTCAAAAGAACAACCAAGGGCATTCGGTCGCCTGGCACAGGACCATCAAGTACAAAAGATATGTCCCTCATTATGTCACTTGTTTCATACACATTTCCTTTCAATGGGATTCGTTTAATGAAATGACGAAATTCGCTGGCTTTCTTGCCACGGGATCTTAAGAAGCCCCGTAATGCAAAATCCAACTCATAGGCCGCTACAGTGCTGTCAACACTTGCAGAATTGTATTTAAGAAGGACGTTTCTTCCAGTGATTACGGCCTCCCTTATCTGAGTTGCGGCTTCAATAATCTCGTCCCTGAATTTGGAAAGTGTTTCACTTTCAATTGAAAGCTCAAGGTCTTGTAGTTTCTTTTGCTTTCTGAGCACAACTTCTGCAAGTTGCCTATAAAGTTCCTGCCTTTTCTCGTAGGGAACAGGCTTGAATGAATGAATTGTGAATCTTTCGGCACCTTTGTATGTAGTCATCTCACCGATAACTTCAACAACGGCACCCCTATCATATTTTGGATAGGCAGGTCTGCCACCAATCCCGAATGCAGTACCAACTATTGTTTCCCCTGAAGCATCCAACAAAGTAAAGAAAGAAGGCCCTCGCCTGAGTCTTTTAACATAAACGATCTGTCCTATGAATTTGCCTGTAACGTGATCAACACCTTTTTCCTTGAATTCGGCAATGCTTCTTTCTGGAACGTCCGCATGTACAACCTTGATTTTGAAGTTCTTTTGTCTAATTGGAATTACATAATACAGCCAATCTTTGTTTGGATCAACTTGTCTTTTGATTTGAACTGGCAAAATTTGACCTTGCTTGAAAATTCGAGCTTGACCTGTCTTGAATTTGCCTTTAAGTCCAGCCCCCAAGTCCACAAAAACAGTGTCTTTTGAAACCTTGGTGACAACCGCGGCAACAGCCCTTTTGCTGTTTAGGTACTCTTTGGCTATCGGTTTGATGAACCGAATGACGTAAGGTTCTTCTCGACACTCGTCACACACGTTATTGTCTTTCTCACTGATTTCTTTTCCACAAAAGTCACAGTAGTACAGATAGCCATTGTCACAGTCATCTGGACAAATCTCTTTTTCTACAAATTTTCCTGCGCCGTTGCATTCAGGGCACCGATCATTGGTTTCATTTGCGGAACCGGTTCCCTTTGTCATTTTTGTTGTGCCAAGTCCACCACATTTCTCGCAAACAGTCACATGTTCTATATAGCCTTTACCATCACAAGTTAAGCATCTTCTTCGCATTTATACTTTCTCCTTAAAATTAAGTTAATTCTTTCGCTTTGCGGCGAGTGCTTGCTATCTTTCTTTTCAAATTTCATATTAAGAGTTTCACCATTATGAACGGCATAAAAAAAATTAATTTCTGAACTTTCATTACAAAAAACATTAATTTTAACGTAATGAGTAAGTAAATAATATAACATTATTCCCTTTTATTCCCAAAATCAAAAAAATGCAAATACTAAAATGAAATGCAATTGAGAAGTTCAAATGAAAAAGGGCATTAATTTAATCTTTGACGAGGGTCTGTCAAAATGCTAAGCAGATCCAAGAAAGTGACCATCAACATGGTGATAAAAGAAAGAACCAATGATCCTGCCAATAAAACAGGAATATCCACCACTTTTGCAGATACGACCATCAGTTGTGCAAGTCCAGGATAATCAAATACGAACTCAACCATTGCAGTTGTAGTTAAAGAAGCAGGAATAGTGACTGCAATCGCATTGATTGCTTTTGGTATGATATTTGGAAAAATATGACGGACTATTACATCCTTAGGTTTCAAACCTTTTGCTTTAGCGGTTCTGACGTATAACATTCTTGATTCCTTGATAATTAAACCACGGATCAACCGAAAAACGAAAACAGAAGAAATGAGCCCAGCAACCGCGACAGGTATCCAAAATTTGTCAAGACCACTCATTTCATTGAAATTCATGCCTGATTTGAAGAAATATCCATAAAAATCTAGTTTTTCAATTTCATGGCGGTTTGAGGCGTCCCTCGTAAGAAGAGACACATTGGGATCCAAAGAGATACGCAATACATATATTGAAAAAAGGATAGAAGGAACAGAAAAAGAAATATTTGCAAAGACGCGTATCAGGAAATCCAATGTGCCATTGGGTTTAAGACCTGCAATAATCCCTAATGCAACCCCAACTATCGAGTAAAACACAAAAACCGATAAAAATAAAATCATCGTGTTAAATGTTCCCTTGGCTATGAGATCATCAATAGGTCTCCCGAATGTTGAGCCTTCCCACCCTACCCCAAATGTCCGGTTGCATGATGAGCTAAAAAACGATGAAACTTCACAATCACCTAAGATCAACCCTTTCCAAAAATTCCAAAATTGTTGAGTATAGGGTATCCCTGTTCCAAGAAGCCTTTGTTCATTTCTAATTTGAGTTTCCCTTACATCAGGCGGTGCAAGAAAATTATGGACTACAGCAGGGTCATAATTCATGAATGCATAAATGGCGAAGAGGAGAATGGAAATGCCAAAAAGTTGGACAGCCATAAAGACAATCCGGAAAAACAAATAAGTTGATAACCTCATTTCAATACCTCCGAAGGAACATCAAGTTTTCTTTTGGGACTGACAGGTCTTTCTGAGATAATTTCATCCACCAAATCAGAAAGGTCTGCACTTATTTCATCAGTCAGAACGGCAGGATTAATTTTCTTGATTCTGTCTGGTTGTAAGGTTCGGGCTGTTGGATCCAAGGCATCTTTTAGGGCATCAGTAAACAATGCAATACCAAAAATTGTTATGCCTATCCAAAGTGTTGACCACAAAAGAAAATAATCAGTCAAGGTTTGTTTATAATATCCTGGATCCAAGCGCCTGCTTATGTCTGAACCCCAAATCAAATCCCCTTCAAGTCCGATTGCAATGGAAATGGAAACGGCAACAACAATATATTCTACAAAAAGAGACAAGAACATAATAAAAACAGGGGGGAGTAAATTTGGAAGAACATGTTTACGTAATATACGGAAATCAGATGACCCCAACACATATTGAACCTGCACAAATTCCTCTTCTTTGATGCTTATGACTTCTTGCCTGATTACCCTGAATGGAGAAGCCCAATAAAGTCCTGCCAACAAGACAAAAGCTTGGAAATAAAAAGCACCAGGAAGAGGATATTCAAAATGGACACCATTTATATCAAATTGAAACAAGTCCCTTGGCAACGCAATTGCGAACATCCAAAGAGCAAAAGGTGGAATTAGCATGAGGGAATCTGAAAAGGATTGAAGAATTCGATCAAAAATACCACCATAGAAGCCAGAAATAGTACCTAAAAGACTTCCAACAGTAATGGGAATTAGAGCACCAACAATTGCAACAGTTATCGTGTAAAATGTTGAATAGACTAACCTTGAGAAAATATCACGACCCACAAAATCTGTCCCAAACCAAAATTCACTGTCAGGGGGCCTGTCAATTGCCAGTTCACGGTAACGGTCGTCAAATGCAAAAGCATAGCTTGGATTTTTGAGAAAACCAGCTTCTGAAGTTGTAAATGAGTTGGGAGGGAAGACAATATGTGAAAATGCACCCCAAAGGTAAACAAAAAAGACAAGAACTAACAAGATCGTTCCAGTCAATCCACCAGGATCGGTTATAAGTTTTCGGAACAAGCTTTGTTTTTTCTTCTGAGTGAAAAATCTGATCAAAGAATCATTGAATTCCAATGCAAAGATGGCAAATATTTCTTGAATTTTCTTCCCGTTTCTGAAATCTTTTGGATTGAGTCGTAGAAAATGATCAAGAGAAAAAACATTGACAGTATAAAGTGTTCCTCTTAAAAATGGGATTATAGACGGTGATTCAATAATTTCAACAAGTTTGAGGGTTTCATAAGGGATAACCTTCCATTTCCAAATCATTTTGCGATAAAATATTCCTGTGGAATTGATTTTTAGTTTACCAAATGGCATTCGGAGAAGTGAAAAACCACTTAAAAAGCAACCAATTCCAATCAGAAGGATTACAAGTCCCTCTTTAAAAAAAGCTTGGGCAAAAGATGGGCTTTGATAAAGAAATGCAACTATTTGAAATGAAATGTAGCTAATTAGGAGAAATATTATTGAAAATACTTTTTTTAGATACGCCATGAAGGTTGGGTTGAATACTTTTTCATCCGTATCTTCCAAGATAATGGAAACAATTCCTTTTTTTTCCACATGTTCCAAATTATCAAGCCTTTTAAGTTATTGTGAAGGAGCCTCTAAACAATTGGTCATTCTTCCCTTAGGTCATGAACAACTAATTTCAGATCAAGGCTTCCACACCAGTTTTTTATTTCTTCCATTGCTTTTTCAAGTGTTTTTGAAAATGCACCAGATGCTGCTGCATGACCACCACCACCCAACTTTTTTGCAAGCTCGTGAAGTTGAATTTTTGAGTTGAGTTGTGGGGAAAGTCCTTTTGACCTTCTTAGGGAAATGCGAAATCCATCATGCCCTTGTGTTAAGGAGATAACAACCTTTGGACCACGGTTTTGTAGATATCGTCGAATAGAGAACACATCATACTGTTCATCTGAAAGAATTACAACAACACAATCAGATGTCTTAAGTTCCTGTGCAATTTCATATGCCTTCTTTCTTTCTTTTCTTAATTCGTTTATTTGAGGGAGAAACCTTGTGATACCTTCGAGCCCTTTAGAAGCAAGAGAGTTTACAAGCTTGTTCCAATCCTTTAATGCATAACAACTTGCTACAGCATCATCCAAAAGATACGCACGTTGTTGGATTGTTTCATTGACTTTTTTTAGGTCATCAAAAAAATAAAAGGGAACCTGTAAAATCCCTTCAAGGTTTTCAAGCTCATTATCAGGTGGGATCATTGTATAACTTGCCGTATCTGTTATTCTGGTAAGTGTTGCAAGCTCAACAACATACTGGGGAAATTCTCCAAGAAAACCACTTAGAAGCAATTGATATGAACCTGAATCACCGTCTGCGTCAAAACGAACCTGCTTGGCATTTAATGGGTGACCGATTGAAGACACATGGTGATCAACCCAAAATTTTACTTGCCGTAAATTGAAAGGAGCAAGATCAATAATCCCTTCAAAGGGCAATTGTTTCAAGATATGGCCAGCATCTTCATTGTTCAGGTACCAATAGTCTATGGGAATGATTTTTGCATAAGGTACTGCATTCCGTACCATCGCAGCGGCAACAGCACCATCTGTACAATGACCATGGGTTGCAAAAAGTCGGTCGTCTGGTTCAATTGTTTCAAGGAGCCTGTCCAATTCCTCAAGGAATTTTCTACGTTTATCATCCTCAGGAAATGATGTAATTGTTTTCTCAAGCACAATCATTTAACAAGAGTAAGGTATGAAAAACCCTTCACTCAGTGACGCAAGATGTTAAGCTACCACTGACTTTATCAAATAAGATAACAAATTCATCCTGTCCGTGACAACCATAATTCCTCTTGAAACGGGAAGACATCTTGCAGAACAACTCTCAAATGAAATTAAAGCAGACTTGGTCTTCCCCGAATTGAAAAGATTTCCAGATGGTGAATCGTACATTAGAATACCAGAAATTAATGATGAAAATTATTTGATTGTACAGTCCTTATATCAACCACAGGAAACTCATCTGTTCAATATGCTTAATCTTGCTAGAACCCTTAAAAGAAAAGGAGCAACACATATCAAGGCAATTGCCCCTTATTTGTGCTATGCAAGGGCGGACAGGGAAGTAATTGGAGGGGAGGCCATCAGTATTGAAACAGTATTCACGATTGCCAAAAGTGTAGGGATTGACGAACTCATAACAATCGATATTCATAACCCAGCAGTATCGGAATATTGTCCACATGGATTTAAATTGACAAATTTGCTCCCGACTAGATCAATGGCCAACTTTCTTTCAAAATATAAAGAAATAGACGAAGAATGGATTGTCCTTGCACCAGACAAAGGTGCAAAGTATCGCGCAAAAGCCCTCGCAGAGGAATTGGGGATTTCATTCAATTATTTTTTGAAAAAAAGAGATCCAAAAACAGGAGATGTGAGTCTAATAGGGGAAGCGGGACTGGCGCCATTGAAAAAAAATGTGATATTGGTTGATGACATTATGGCAACAGGAAGGTCATTACTTCAAGTGATAAATCATTTATTGATGGAGGGAGTTCAAACAGTCAATGTTCTTGTAACACATGCATTCGGTACAGATGCTGTCGATCAAATGATTGAAATGGGAAACGGACTCGTTGCCTCCACTATATCCGTACCATCACCAATTTCACGAATAGAAATACATGAGGATATTATCCGCTATCTCTGTGAATGAATAGGATACTTTTTGTTGAGCAGGATTGAGCAAGGGGTTGAGCTTGAAGAATACTTATTTGGCTGTGCTTTCGCAAGAAAACCTGCAACTATCACATATGGAAATTAATAGAATGTTTGAAGGAAGGATAATAGAAATCAGGAATCATTTGGCATTTATTTTTGGAACACAAAGGGAATTAATGAAAAAAGCCAAGAAAAGTGGGGCGATCAGGAAGCTCTTTGAAATTTTTCAAATTTGGGACAATACAAATAATATAGAGGTGAAAATAAGGGCGGCTCTACAGGATAATGGAATTAACCCCGCTTCATTTGCTGTCCGAGTCTACAAGTTGGATCAAAAAATCTCATTTAGCTCCAGAATGTTGGAAGGAAAAATCGGGAAAGTTATCCGTGATTTGTTTCCGAATAGTACAGTCAATTTAGACCATCCTGAAATTCAATTCACATTGATTTTTTGGAATAATTCATTGGCTTTTGGAAAATTCATTTTGGAAAACAAGGGAAAGGAATACAATTGGAAAGCACCAAAAAATCTCCCCCATTTCAGAGGTGGTGCATTAAAACCCATCATTGCGCGACAAATGTGCAACATTCTCAATCCAAAAGAGGGAGAGATTGTGGTAGACCCTTTCTGCGGCCATGGAGGGATGTTGCTTGAATTGGTCGACATCGGTTGCAAACCAATCGGAATTGAATTGGACGGAAGGGTAGTTCGACAAGCCCAAGAAAATTTGAAGTTCATAGGATATCAAGATCCAATTCACCTATTGATGGGGGATGCCTTTAATCTACCCCTTAGAAAGGGAAGTTTTAGGAAAATTGTAACTGATCCCCCCTATGCCATTCAAACAACAACATCAGGAAAAAAACCCGGAACTTTGGTTTACGAATGGCTTGAAAAATTTCCATATAAAACGGAAATAGTCTTTGCATTGCCAAAAGAATTTCTGAAAGAACTTCCGAAACAATGGAAAACATTAATGGAAGGGGATAATTACGTGCATAAGAATTTAACAAGGAGAATCAGGTTGATAACGAATGAATGACATTCAAATTACTTTTTTAGGAACAGGAGCGTCGATTCCACCACCAAATAGATTTCAATCATCAATCGCAATACGCCATAAAGGAGGACTGTTCATCTTTGACGTGGGTGAAGGTGCACAATACAATCTTAGAAAGTTTAAAGTACCTTTACGCAAAGAAATTACCATTGCCATTAGCCATGCACATGCAGATCATTATCAAGGGTTAGGTGGACTATTGGCATCATTTAATTTATTAGATAGAAAGGAAAAGGTGACAATTATTGGACCGCCAAAATTTGAAGAAATCCTGAAATTGCTCCTAACTGCCCTTCAAGTTCAAGTTTCCTATCCTTTGGTTTTTGTGCCTATGAACCCTGGAGACACATTCAAAGGCAATGGATACAGCTTGACCGCAATAAAAGCCTTGCACTTCAACAATTCACTTTCATTTAGATGGCAAGAAGACCCTTATCCTGGAAAATGGGATACAACCCTTCTTGAAAAGTATAAGGTGCCCAACAAAGATCGAAAGCAACTAAAGCTGGGAAACTCAATAACTGTTGAAGATGGGACAGTAATCAGACCTGAGGACATAATTGGACCTGAGCGGGAGGGAAGATCCATCGTATACTCTGGAGACACAAAGTATAACCCCTCCCTCATTAAATTTGCACATAAGTGTGATGTCCTTATACATGAGGCAACCTACCCTTCAGACGATATAGAACAAGGACAAAAAAGGGAACATTCTACAGTACGGGAAGCCGCAATGGTGGGAAGACTTGCAAAAGCAGACATTACCCTTTTGACCCATATAGGTACACAAATCCTGAATTTCAAAAAAGAAAAAGAAATGCTGAAATCCATTACGAAAGCATTGTTTACTTTTGATGGATTTGTTTTCAAGATACCATATGAAAAGGTAGGGAAGAACTTGCAACCTCAATAAATTTACTTTTATAACAGGAAAGCCCATATCAATTCACAATTAATTCATTTTTAGTTCACTTTTAATATACCCCCGTTGCATTTATATCCTTGGACAGCAATATTGAATCGTTGACAAACCTATTTGAGAAATATACAGCAGATTCCGTTTTCAAGGATAGAGTAACACTAACCCCAGAATATGTCCCTGATGAAATGCCAGGAAGGGAAGACGAGCAAAATAGAATGGTCGAGGCATTGTCAATCCTTTTAGACCCTTTTCGTCCAGTTGCAGTCAATATAGCAATTATAGGACCAGCAGGTGTGGGAAAGACCACATTGGCCAAAAGGATTACAAAAGACCTCCATAGCTATGCCCAGACCATGAACATAAATCTGGACACCCATTATGTCAATTGCCATTCATTCAGAACCAAAACATCAATCCTCAGAAGACTTGTAACAGACGGCTTCTCAAACATACAAGGAAGAGGCTTCAGTGACGAGGAAATGATGGAAATGCTTGCTAAAAAGCTGATGAGGGAAAATAAGAGAATCGTCTTGACAATTGATGAGGCAGGGATGCTGAAAGGGGAGGACATATTAGGACTGATCCATATGAACGAACTTTTCCCGCCAGGAGAAGGAAGATTTTCAACAATCATCATAACCAGAAGGCAGCAATGGTCATTGATGCTGAACACCCACCTTTCAGGCAGGGTTCAAGATCAAATCAACATGCCAAGATATACTCGTGAGCAATTAAAGACAATTCTCGAATATCGAGCCAGACTTGGATTTTTCGCGGGAGTGCTGAATGATGAGGTTTTGGAAATGATTATTGATATAGCAGCAACCACTGGGAATGCAAGACATGGAATAGAAATAATGCTTCGATGTGGAATGATCGCTAATGCCAAAAAATCATCGGTGATTACTCCAGAATTTGTCAGAGCGGCAAAAAATGAAGTTTATCCAGAACTGCGCCCAGATGTCTTCAACGACCTTAAAATTAATGAGCTCCTTGTAGCCCTTGCAATAGCCACTATTCTATCCAAAGGAGGAGGGGCAGTCCATACGACAATCAACGAGGCATATCAAGTCTATAAAATGTATTGTGAAACCTATAATGTAAAGGGACAATCAAAAGCGACATTCAGGATCTATCTCGATAATCTAACACAACTAGGCATTGTTGTTTCTCAAGTCAAACCGATGCCTGATGGAAGTCGAGGAAGAAGATCAATTATCACACTCCATGACATTCCTGCCATTATTGTCAAAGAAAGGGTTGAGGAGGCCATCAAAAGAAAATTGAAAGAAAGAATGAATTGAAGGACACCATTTACCATTTTAGCCAAAATAAAGGACAAAATCCAAAATAATTTCAATAAATTAGAAAACATTTATATCTGATTGCGGAAAAGGGAAATTATGCAACAAAACATCAATTCAAATTCACTCGAGAGTTATCTAGAACAGTTTACAACAGATATAGCGACAATCACGTCACAACCTGTTTTTCAGGAAATCTACGAGATTTACGACTTGATAAGTCAATCCATGAGAACCTATTTGGTGAGTCAAGGCTTTCTAGAGTTTAAACCTCCTCTCATTGGTCCAGTGACGGATCCTGGAACTAGAGGGGCAAAACAGGTTGCCATAGACTATTACGGAAAAGAGTATAAATTCATGAGTAGTGGAATTCTTTACAAGCAACTCCTTAGCATATCGAGGAAAATGGCTGGTAAAGAAGGTAAAATTTTCTTCTTTGCAGACAATCTGAGACTGGAACCACTTGAAACAGCAAACACGGATAGACATTTGGCAGAATTCATCCAAGTTGACTTGGAAATTGTCGATGCAGATCATCATCAAGCAATGGATGTTGCAGAAGGACTGGTAAGTTATTTGCATCAAGAAATGAAAAAATACGAAGCAAAACTCAAACCTATTTGGGAGTTTTTTGAGCCATTAAGTTCACAAAGAGGATTGAGAAAAAGAGAATCGTTGCCTGAGATTGTTGGAGCTTTCAAAAGGTATACCCATGCAGAAGCTGTTGATCTTTTACAGACATACATTGGAGAAAATCCGGATGTTGTTAAAGAAATTCAACAACGATTTGGAGTCAAGGCTTCTAGATTATCTCCAAAGTCTGAAATTCCATGGGAATATGAGTGGCTTCTTTCTCATATCCATGACGAACCCTTCTTCATCTATGATTATCCAAAAGGTGCAAGGGGATTTTATGACAGGGAAAGTCCCCAACAGCCAGGAATTCTAATGGATTTTGACTTGATTTTTCCGCATGGGTATGGAGAGGCAATTTCTGGTGCTGCAAGAGAATTTGAGGTCTCAAAGGTCATTCCACGAATGAAAGAAAGTGGGGAAAGCCTTCAGAAATATAGATGGTACCTTGAATTCCTCAAGAAACATGGTCAACCAACCGCAGGGTTTGGAATTGGACTTGAGAGAGCAGTGAGATACTTCTGTGGACTTCCTTCAATATTTTTGGCATTGCCATACCCACGAGTGCCAGGAGTTTTTTCAGCGTAGGTGAGATCATGTACCCATATAAACAGATAATAGACAGGGCAAGAAACGGAAGAACTGCGGTATACCCAAAAGCATCTGATTCTTCAAGATTATCCATCATGGGAGCTAAAATCACAGGTGAATTTAAAAGATTCCCGACTATGGAAGACATATTAATTGTTCCGCCATTGTTCACCCCTCAAAGACTTGAAAAATCTATAGACTTACTTGTGCGTGAACCAGTATTTTTTGATGTTGAACTTGCAGGAAAATTGGGAGGGTTCCATGTTTCCATGCCATTAGTTCAATCATCCATGGGCAGTCCAGACGTTTGGAACCTTCTTGCACCTTATGCAGCAAAAGCATGTGCATTGGAAGGGATAATATATGGAATAGGGGAAAACGTCGCAGCAACATGGGGCTATGAGACAAGGAAAGTCAAGAGCCAGCCTTGCCTTAAGGAGAGAATACTTGCATATTTTGAAAATTTCCATGGAAAAGGAGGAGTCGTTATTCAACAAAATGAGGAAGACGCACAAAGTGAATTATGGAACAGGTTATACTCAGACCCTGACCTGACACAGTTTTTCGAAGATGGATTTATTGCATTTGAGATCAAGGGAGGTCAGGGGGCAAAAGCTGGCATGGGAGGAGAAAGATACATAGACAGAAAAACGGCTCTTGAACTGAAGGACACTTATTATATTCATCCAGATCCAGAAATGGTGGAACAAGAAAGATATGAACGACATTCAGCCCCAGATATTTTTACAGAAGAAATTTTGCGAAACAGGATTATCAAGATGAAAAACGACTACCCAAACGCAAAAATCTGGCTGAAAGTTGGACCATATAGAGATTTAGCAAGAGTATTGGAAATTGCGGGAGATACTGGTGTAGATTGCCTTAGCATTGATGGAAAAGAAGGGGGGACAGGGATGAGCCCCTCAGTTGCAATGTCACATGTTGGACTACCGATACTTGCCTGCATTGCATTGATCAGTGAACAAAAGAAGAAATATCCAAGAACAGATGTCATAATCTCTGGAAGAATGATGTCAGGCGCAGATCTTGTCAAGGCAATGGCCTTGGGAATGAATGGAATTGCCATGGGAAGACCATTTTTGATTTCAGGCTATAGTTTCAGGTTTGCTGAAAGATACCTTGCCTCTGAGCTTTACAGGAAAAAGCTTATTGCAAAGATTGCAATGAAAATAAGGAAACCAAATGAACAATCAGTGCAGTTAATTCGCAATTTTGTTGAAACTATTCGTATAGAAGCACAGTTGCTGACAGCAGGACTTGGGAAATACGATTTGAAAAAATTGTCTAAAGAGGATTTGGCAACTGTTTCTGAGCAAATTGCAACTATGTTGGACATTCCAAGCATCTATAGTCAAAAAGAAATGTTTGTGAAACCCCTGATAGTTGCTTAGGATCTAAAAGTTCCACATTCCATACAAACGAAAATTCCTTTTGAATAGAGCTCAGTAATAAAATTTGATTGACATCTGACACATCTTGTCTCAACTTCAATGGGACCACTGAATTCGGGGAATTTGGAAATCCCTTCATCACTATGGAATTCGAGAATTTGAAGGGCTACTTCCAGGACTTCTTCAATTTTAGGGATTAGTTTCGGTTCATTTTTTGTTTCCATTTTGTCATCACCATAATTCTAAACCGCCCTTTTGAGGAGGGTTAGGTATCATGAGTTCTCAGGGAAGGGCGGATTACTTTCGGGACAGTCTCTCTGACTGAGCTACTGTGCAATATTATTGACTTTAGTATTTAAACTCCGACAAAATATTACTTTCGGTAAACACTCCCACCCACTCATATGGGGATAATGCTTATGGTCTCTCGCTCAGAAATGATGACGGGAAGATTATCCTCTATTGTTTGCTGGATCTTGTCCAGATAATCCATTAGATCACTTTCTCGATCATCCCAAGATCGACGGAAAATAAAAATGAATTCCGCATCCCCTGCAATGCCAAGGTAATCCAAACGAAAGTCTACATTTCGGTAGGGTTCAACCTTGTTGAGTTCATCAACCAGTTCGGCAGACAGCATGTCAAGTTCGGCAAATTCCATCTCATCTTCACCTTCGGTCAGGTATGCAGAAAAAAGTACTGTTTGCCGATAGTTTCCTGATGAAGACACTAAACACAAAAAACTTGAGGAATATATGAAAATTTGCTTAGGCTGTTGGAACTGAGGAGTTGTCCTTTCCTCTCTTGTTTACGATAACTAAATCATCATCGGACAGTTCTTCATTAATTTTTTTGTTGGCTCTTTTTTCCTGAACATCATAGGATGTAGCAAATTTATCAGCCACATATGAGTATTCGGGAACAAGTGCCGCCCTCAATACCTCGTCAAAGGTTTTCACAGGAATGATTTCAAGCTTGTCTTGAAATTCAGGATCCAGTTTTAGATCACGAAGATTTTGATGGGGAATAATCACTCGTTTGATTCCGACACGAGCAGCGGCCTCTGCCTTATAGGTAACCCCGCCAATTGGAAGAACCATTCCCCGAACGCTCAACGAACCCGTCATGGCAGTGTCTTGACGAACTGGGGCTTCTTCAATTGCAGAAACAATGGCGGTGGCAATCGTGATTGACGCAGAATCACCTTCAACACCGTGAACCCCAACAAATTGGATATGGATGTCATGATTTGAGATATCCTTGCCCAAATAGTTTTTAATTAACGCAGAGATATTTTGCACGGATTCTCGGGCAATAACACGGAGTTGACCTGTTGCATAGATCTTTCCTGCGCCTACTGTAGAAGCAGGAGTGATAGCCGCCTCTATCGGCATGACAGAACCTGCGGTATTTCCATAAACAGCCAGCCCGTTTACTCTTCCAATCAGTCCCTTGTTCACTTGTATCAAATCGTAATCTTTTCTCGCTTCCAGGATCTGAAGACTCAATTGATTTTCCAAAGTGATGGCAAGACGACGGGCATCGAGGACGTCTTCCTCGAGTACCAAGGAATGACCACGTTCAACAGCAAGATCACCTGCTGTTCGAACCAATCCACCAAGGTCTCTAAGAAGGAGTGTCAGAGAGTTGGGACGCCCAGCACGTCTTTGTGCCTCAAAAATAACCTGTTCAACTGCGGCCTTGGTAAAATGGGGGATTTTATGATCCTTTGCAACCTCCTGTGAGACAAACCTTGCCAATTTTCTACGGTTTGCCATAGTATCCTCCATAGTTGTTTCCATGACTATTTCGTATCCTTGCCCTCTAATTCGAGAACGAAGTGCAGGATGTAGATTTCGAATTGTCTCTTGGTTACCTGCCGCTATGAAAATGAAATTGCAGGGGACAGGTTCTGTTCGAACCATGGCACCAGATGAAAGTTCGCTTTGACCCGTAATGGGGAACTTCTTTTCTTGAAGGGCTGTCAGCAATTTCTGTTGTGTCTTTATGCTGAGGGTTCCAACTTCATCAATATACAGTATCCCCTTGTTTGCTTTGTGGATCAAGCCCACTTCAACCCTTTCATGAGGAGGGGTGCCCAAACCCCCTGATTGGAAGGGGTCATGTCTAACATCACCTAATAATGCCCCACTATGTGCACCCGTTGCATCAACAAAAGGGGCAGTATCAGATTGGGAAGTGTCTACAAGTATTTTTGGAACCAAAAACTCACTCCGACCTCGGACACTGTTGAGAACCATAAAGGCAAACAAGGCAACCAATGTTGCCCATATAAGGGAATCGACATTCCAGCCTGATAAAAGACCAAACAAGAATATCAAAGAGAGTGGAATAAGAATTGCAATCAGATTTTTTGTGCTTTCTTGTTTCCTTGCCCTTTCTTGTGCAATTTCAACTCTTGCCCTGCCTTCGCCTGATGGAAGGGTCACGATCCTTGGATTGTTTGGGTTTTTGGGATTGGCAACAACAAGAATGTCTTCCAATGTGTCTTTGGGGAGGAGTTCAGCTGTGGCGGCACCCAAAAGTGATTTTCCAGTTCCAGGTTCTCCAATTAACATGACATGGCGACCTTGCAAGGCGGCCTTTCTAATTATCCGGACTGCCTTGTCTTGTCCGAGGACTTGATCAATTAGTTTCGGAGGGACACTTATCTCGCTTGTATCACGAAAATCGATATCCAAGATAGGTGTGTTACGTTTGGCATTCATCATATTGGTATTTCATACTAGATAGAGACAACGACATTAAAAAGAAATTCTATTGAACCGAAAAAAAACAATATGTCGGAAAAATGAAATAAAGAAGGTTATTCATTTGCATCATTCTCTTTTTTTGATGCTTTCCCCTTTTTTGGGAGAAAAGACCCTATCTTTTTTATACTTTTACGACTTGTGTTTCCTACGCTTCCTAGTATATTTTTGGCAAGGCGAGGGGGTGTTTTGAGGGTTGAAACAATTTTGTTTTCTTTTTGGACTGGTTCGGGTCTTTTTACGACAGATTTCCCATTGTCTTCTTGCGCCATCTCATTTCTTTCATCTGTTAGATTTTTTATATCAGGGGAGGGGGTAGTATTATCTGAAGACAGTTTTTCACTGGAAGAGACACCCATATCAATTTGCTCTCTTTTTTCGGAATATTCGTTCTCATCATTTAATTCTTCACTTTGAATCTCAAGTGATTCATCTGTTGACCTGTCTACAGGGGATTCAAGTTTTTCGTTCTTGCTTGAGAAGGGAAGTCGAAGAATACCCTTGATTTTGGATTTTTTTTCTTGAATCTTTTTTGCTCGTTCTTCACGTTTCTTTCGTTTTTCTTCCTCTTTTCGCCGTTTTTCCTCCTCTTTTTCATATTGTTCGAGTCGTTTTTCCATGCTTTTGTACTTTTCAACGTCAAAAATCAGTTCTGTCATGGCAACAGGGATGTCGAGCCTCTCCAAGGTTTTCCCTGTAATTTCACCCCTGAAATAGAAATAATAGGCAGTAACCAACATACCTAAAGGCATTGTCAAAAGTATCATACCATTAGCTAGAAGTGTCAAGAAAATCAATAAGTTATCGAGAAATGATAAGTTGGGATCTGAAGACAAAGAAAGCCCAGCAGTTACAGCTCCTATTGTAATAAAACTATTGAAACGCGCACGGTATTTGTCTGAGACACGCCAATTGATCTTTTTGCCTTTGTGCCAAGATTTCAATTGCAAATCTTCCATAGCCCAAACAACAGGAATTATCGGAGTCAGAATGACTGGCACTACAAATAAAATAACACTCCAACCGATAGTAGATGCCATTTCCCTGATTGGAGATTCAGGTCGTATTTCAGGTTTGACTTGAATTGCAAGTTTTACCAGTGTAGTGGTAACACCTAGAAATGCAATTCCAATGTTAATGAATCTACCAATTGGTGCAAACAATCCAATTTTTTCACGAGATTCAACATATTCGGAATATATGAGATTTCCACCAGAGATTAACTTCTTGCCCAAAAATGATTGAGTGACAAATTCAATAACCCAAGGGGCAAACACTGGAGTGAATTTTCTCCAAAGGGGAAAAACAAAAGCAACTGAAAAGACAGAAGCAGCAAAGAGAAAAAAGCCAAGGATTGGATTGGGAGTGACAAAATACACAAATTGAAGATAAAAGCCAAGTGCAATCAAAAGAATCATTGTAATGTAGGGAAGTTTATTGATTACCCATTTTATTCTCCTTCCAATCCATTTGAGTAAATACCATTCCGACATCAATATTAATAGAGAAAAATCTGAACTTAAATGATGAGAAACTTCTTCTGGATAAATGCTAAATTTTGGTATTTTCCAGCTTCTTGAGTTTTTTGAGCCAAGGTTCAAAATTTTGTGGATCTGGATAGTTTTTCATGTGCTTTTGAATATTCTTGGCAAGATTTACAGTCTTTCTCAGATCCCATAGAACGCGAGGACGACCAATTCCACGAAGGGCACGTTGAATTAAGGGAAGCTCCCTATCAGGCTCATTGACCATCATGAGAACATCATGTTCCTCAATGATACCTTTACGCATAATCCAATCAAGAACATCCATACCATGTTTCAAGTAAAATTTTACAATGGCAATGCCCCAACTGAACTCAACTCCATAAGTATGGGCAATCCAGCGATTATATTCCCACAGACCTTCTTCAGACCAATCACCTTTTTTGATTGCATCTATTGCATACATCCCAGCTTTTGCACCACTTAAGATTGCAGGTCCGTGTCCTTCCCCTGTTAATGGATTGGCCAAGGCGCCTGCATCACCTGCAGCCATAAAACCATTATGTACCAAACTTGGCAAGGGAAGCCGTGCAGGAATTTGGTGACCCTGGCTTGCCAATACCTCACATTTAGGGAAGTATCTTTCCCTTACACGTGAATTGATTTTCCGAAGGTTTTTTCCGACGTTTTTCTCATACAGCATATAACCGAGACCAATGTTAAGTTCTTTTTCACCTCTGCTGAAAAACCAATAATATCCAGGCATGACTTCCTCTATTTCAGGAACATATGTCAAGAAGATTGACTTCTGGAATGGATGTGGTTCTGGTGTGCGGATTATCTCACGATACGCTGCAATCATCTCATGCTTGGGAATACGTTTTGGGAATTTTTGGCACATTGAATCAGGAAGTCGAGCACGAACAGCACCACTTGCGCCAGACGCATCAATTGTAATCTTTGAACGGATTTCAAAATTCCCTTTTTCTTGGTTATAACATTTGAGACCTTTCAGAAAGCCATCTTCAATAATTGTATTCATCACCCGTGTATTCGGAATTACAGTTACATCAGGAATTTTCATGAGTTCTTTCAAAATTTTTTGTCCGTATAGCCATCTATCAACTGTTGAGGTTTTTGAGCCAACAGCAAGGCGGGTTGTTGGGTTCTTCCCTATTATAACTGCTTCATCGCAATATTCCTTCAATGTGCCATCTTCTTTTGTTGGTATTGGAAATCCGATCCATTTGTTTGCAGTTTCAGGATATTCAGGGGAAAGAGCATCTCCACAAACCTTGTCCCCTATTTTCTCCAAGGGTTTACGATCAATGACAATTGTCTTGAGTTTTGACTTACCAGTAGCCATTGCAGCGGCACTACCAGCAGGACCACAACCAACAACCAATATGTCTGCAATTAATGATTCATCAGCCATCAACACGTCACTTATCGGAGATTTTAGAACTTTTCTAAGGTCGACCAATCACAGAAGAAGAATTTCTGCTTTATCAAACATATTATGGAAATATCAAAAAGAAAATGGAAATGATGCCATGTCATCCCAAAAGTTTTATTTTTGTGAATGTACTTTCTCTTTTTAGAAGACACATGTTCGGTAGAAAAAAAAAGAAGTCGCTAGAGGATTATTATCCAGATCATGAACCATATAATGACATTGAAAACATGAAACGTGTCAATTATGTTGAAAATACCGTTTCTGTAGAACACAAGGAATTGGAAAACCTTGTCGATGAGTATTGGGACTTAGTGCATCCACTTTTGCGGGATTACATTAATTCCTACGCTAAGACTTATGACAAGCTTGTTGAGCTTTATGAAGAAACAAAGCAAAAAGTAGATACCGCTAGAAGAGCATTGACTCTAGAACAAGAAAATGTCCAGGATCTTTCTGACGAGGTTAGAGAATTGAAAAAAGCATTGGCAAACGAGGCTACTATCCGAAAAGACCTTGAAGAAAGATTGAAAGACGAACGTTCTGCAATGGAGGCACATTTCAATCAAGAAAAGAAAGCCCTTGAGTTAATTGCTCAAGCAAAATTCCCTGAAGGGACTGACATTAATGAAATTGTCAAGCAGATATCTGAAAATGTCGGATCGTCGGAGGAAGTAGAACGACTAAGGAGAAAAATACGCGACCTTGAAGACAAAATCAAGGAAGAAAGGGAGGAAAACGAAAGAATCCAAGCAGAGCTCTCACAAAGCTTTATGGAGAAAATAGTCAAGGCAGAAGAAATGATTCAGAATTTAAAGGAAAGACTTGGTGAAGCATAACCCGCGTATCAAAATATACTTTTTTTAAAGACAAATCATACCTCAGTTTAGAGGATCAACAATGACCGATGTAGAAAAAGTGAAAGGTGTTGGACCCAAAACTGCCAAAAAACTGCGCGACGGTGGGTTTGACACTGCTGAAAAACTAGCCAAGGCTACAGTAGATGAGATTATTGGTTTGGGCATCGGTAAAGCTACAGCTTCAAAAATCATTAAAAACGCCGCAGAAGTTTCCACAAAGGTGGAAGAGGCGCCCGAAGCTGTAGAGGCTGAAACTTCTGCAGAGGCAAAGGCTCCTGCAAAGAAGAAAGCCAAGGAGCCCAAAAAACCTGCAAAGGCTCTGTCTCTTATACACATCTCCG
>WAKA01000214.1 GCA_015523565.1 Candidatus Heimdallarchaeota archaeon
CCCTTAACCTTGATAGTAAATCCTTTATACCAGCCAAATGGGGCTCTGATGACTTTTGTGAATCTTTCTGTTTTCTTCAAGTCGTCTTCAACTTTCCGCAATACCTTCAAAGCAATGTCTGGTCTAGAAGGTTTTGAAGTCAAGTGAACCCATGGATAACAGACTATGTTCTTGACTTTAAGTTCATCAGCCACTTTCAAGATTTCCTTGACCGTCTGTTCTGCTGTTGCCTCAAAATTCTCTTCATCCCCTTTTTCGACAGCCATCATTGCGACAAGTGCCTCTGATACATGGACTGGCTCCTTTGACACTTCTTCGGCTGCTTTAATGGCCTTTTTTTTCACTTCGTATTCAAACTCATCTGAATGGAGCAGTAAGATTTTCAATTTGATTCACCACGTTTTAAGTTAACCAATCGACTTGAATCATTGTTTAAATAATTTTACATTTACAACGGATGAGATCAAAATACGTCAACAAATTTTGGAATGTCTGCATCTACGGATATTGTCCAGATTTCAATATCCTTATCACTCAGTTCTTTTGTTTCTTTATCTCCCATGATTTGATCGCTTTCAGTCTGCTTGATTGTGTCTTTTGCAAGTTGAACAATCTCATCTAATGTCATATCTTCGCGGTAATGATCTTTCAGATAACTCATGGCTACTCCGTCTCCGTGTCCAATTGCTTTTGCCTTTGTTTCAAGAAGACCTCCTCCGGGATTAACAAAATAAATTCTTGGCATCCCGTCCGTTTCAATTCCGCCTAATAGTAAACCAACTCCTAAGGGTCTTAATCCTCCCTGTTGTGTAAACATATGGGCGTAATCTGCCAGTCTTGTTGCTACGTATTTTATGTCCGCAGGTGCTCCGTAGGTCATTTTATGCACTTGTGCCTCAATTCTCGCCCTGCTGATAAGAACCCTTCCGTCAGCCGCAAATCCTGCAAAGATTGCAGCGAAATGGTCATCTATTTGAGATATTTTGCTATTTGGGACATCCAAATCAGAGGCTCTGATTCTTCCTGCCAATACAACGCCTTCTTTGCATTTAATTGCCACTGAAATTGATCCTCGCCTCATTGCCTCCCTTGCATATTCCGTTTGGATAATCCTTCCATCGGGATTGTACATTGTTGAGCTTCTATCATATCCTAGTGAAGATCCTGGTGGTAACATCTTATTTTTTCCTCCTTTATCCTGTCAATGGGTACTTA
This sequence comes from Candidatus Heimdallarchaeota archaeon, assembly GCA_015523565.1. Lineage (GTDB taxonomy): Archaea > Asgardarchaeota > Heimdallarchaeia > Heimdallarchaeales > Kariarchaeaceae > WAKA01. The sequence goes on from WAKA01000214.1 coordinate 1,216, forward strand.
TCTCCCAATATGGACTTGATCTCATCTTTTGGTACTTCCTTGATCCCGTCCTTTGTGATGATCAACATATCAATTCCGTCACCTGTTGCAATATCTTTCTTGATTGCAGATCTCAGGGCCAAGAGTGCAACTTTTTTGGCTTGATCTTCCTCCATTTCCGGTTCATACATCGCTTCAAGTACACCCAATGCAAATGGTGACCCTGATCCTGTTGAAGTATATGGTTCTCTTGTAATAGATCCTGAAGGATCCATGCTGAAAACGTGACTTCCTGTTTCATCAACACCTGCAACTATGGGTCCGACAAAATATGGGAAAAAGCTTCTGTATTGACCATACATTATGGTTGCAAGCAAATTGCCAATCATTCTTGTTGGCATTTCCCTTCCTCTATTCAACTCATATAGGTTGATTTCAGCTCTCATCAGCTTTATTAGGTATTGTGCATCTGAGACCATTCCAGCAATGGACATTGCTGTCCTTTTTGCGAGTTTATGAAGCTTCTTTGCTCGTGGTGATGCTACCATATATCCTGCAGAAGCCCTTTTGTCTGCAACCATGATTACACCATCCTTGAAGGTCAAGGCTAATGTGGTGGTTCCATGGATTGGCTCCTTAGGGTTAAGGTAGTCTGGAAAATTAATTTCTGGTTTCTTTCCAATCATCCTTTATCTATTCCAATATGAACATATTACTTAAAAATGACTGAGATTTGACTGACAAAAAACCATTGAAAAGGAAGCTTGTAGTTGCCAAAATACTCTTAATTATTTCTATTTAATCTCAAGGGTTCACCATTTTAATAAGGTGGCGCTTTGTATTGTTCATTTTCACTTTGAATTACCTCCCATTGGTTTTATTATTGCAAACAATATATAAATAATTAAAGATGACATTGGATATTGTGACGGCGCCGTCTCATTCCCCTCATTCTGGAATAACATTGCACAATGCAGTGATAATCGCCGTTGGCACTTTGGGTGGTCCCATTTCAATAAATGAGGCGTATGAATCATTTAGGGCTCTTATAGGGAAACTTAACATGAATCTGTCATTTTCTTCTCTCTCTTATAATACATTTGAGGCATTTATCCACAAGCTATCAAAAAAAGGTCTATTGCAAAGCATGACCATTGAAACTAAAGACGGACGTCATATCTATACCTATTTTCTGTCTGAGAATGGTTACCGCAAATATAGACAGATTATTGAGGAATTTCGGTCTTCTGTCAGATTTATGGATGCAATTAATCTCATTCGAAAATCATTTTGGCAATAATCAAGCCGCAAGAAGCATTTGCACAGATTTAATGACATGGTCAAGTTCTGCAATTTTTTCCACTAGGTCATTATTTCTTTTCTTGTATTCCTCTTCCGTGATTTCCTCCAATTCTTTTTTCAAATACAAATTCTCTCTTTCACGTCTTTTCTTGTTAATTTCTTCTTTCAATTCATCAAGCCACTTCCTCAGATATCCGTTAACAGTTGCCCTTTGTCCTTCCAGAAGCTCTAAATTCTCTAAATATTGTTGTTTTGCTTCCCGTATGGTCTCCTTAGATATATTGCTTGACTTTTTAATTTCTCTTAACTTATTAAATTTCTCTCGTGCCTCTTCAATCTGATCTAAAAGGACTTCAATTGGTAATTCTTCTGGCAATGAGTTATATTGTTTTTCTTCTTCTATGATTTTCTTAACCTCTTTCTTTAGTTCTTCAATTCGTGGCTTAGCATAATCTGTTTTTACAATCCCTGATTTTACTTGCTCAAGCCAAGACTCCACCTCTTCCAGCAATTCGCTTTTTTTCTCCGCCAATTGCCTTCTTTTTGATCTGGATGCAAGAACCCTGTAATACAATTCTTTATCGAATACCTGTTGTTCGGTTTCAACTTTGGTTCCTTCTTCAATATGAGGTTCTTCTGCATTTCTCATCTCTTCCCTTATTTCACTCTTTATCTCATCAAGCTTAGGTGATGAAGGCTTAGTGTCCTTTAGTTTAGTGCCGCAATATCTGCAATACTTCCAGTTGTCTTTTATTTCATTTCCACAAACTTTACAATTCATATCCGAAATAATATATTCTGGCTTAAATAAAAAAGCTTCTCTTATTAATTATCTTGTTTTTTCACTTCTATTGGATATGTTTTTTCTCATACAATTAATTCTTTTTCCTCAAGCCATCTTGATGCATCAATTGCTGCTCTGCATCCATCTCCCGCGGCTGTGATCGCTTGTCTGTATCTTATATCAACAACATCCCCTGCGGCGAATACACCTTCTTTGGAAGTCATTGTATGTTCAAATGTTTTGACATATCCAAGCTCATCCATTTCAATTTGCCCTTTGAATATTTCCGTGTTGGGTTTATGTCCAATTGCAATGAACAGTCCATCTATTTCAATAGTTGAGGTCTCTCCTGTTTGTGTATTTTTCAGTTCAGCTCCGATGACCTTTTCCAGGAATCCGTCTTTCTTTGATAATACCTCTGTAACAACATGGTTCCATATGATTTCTATTTTATCGTTGTCAAACACTCTTTGTTGCATTATTTTTGATGCCCTGAATTTATCTCTTCTATGGATAATGTATACTTTCTTTGCATATCGTGTCAGAAATAATGCCTCTTCCATTGCAGAATCCCCGCCACCAACAAGGGCCACAACTTTATCCTTGTAGAATGCCCCATCACAGGTGGCACAACTAGATACCCCTGATCCGATCAGTTTTTGCTCTGATTCAAGTCCTAACCATTTAGCGCTTGCTCCTGTTGCAATGACGATTGCATTGGCGGTAAATTCCTTGTCATAGGTTTTTACCCGAAAAGGGGGACCTTGTGAAAAATCAACCTCTGTAACATCTTCGTTCAATATTTCCGCACCAAATTTAATTGCCTGTTCCCTCATCTCTTCCATCAGCTTCGGTCCCTGGATGCCATTTGCGAAACCAGGAAAGTTTTCCACTTCTGTAGTAAGCATGAGTTGACCTCCTGCCTGATATCCTGCCAACACAAGCGGGCTCAATTCTCCTCTGCCCAAATAAATGGCTGCTGTATACCCGGCAGGACCTCCGCCTATGACAATGACATTTCTGTGGTTAATTGCCTCTGTGCTCATACCTCTTCATCCTTATTGGTTTATTTAATGTACTAGGTTATAGAAAGAGAACTTCGCTAGAAATCAATGTCAATTTTCTGTATTTTTGGTTTTTTCAAGTCATCATCCATTAATGAGACCTTTGGCTTTACAAGTATCTCTTCTTCCTCATCGTCTTCCTCTTCCCCATTTTCAGAAGGCAGAAATTTCCAGGATTTTAACTCTAATGAAAAGTATACGTCATCTTTTCCTGGACAACTGACTCTTATTGTAAGTTGATTTTCATCATGTTCTATAACTTCTGGATGGAGGCATTCCTCCTTAAGCTTTTCAAATAGGAATTCAACATATGCTCTTGAGATTATTTCTGTATTGCTACTCAAGATTTTCTTTCCAAGGCTTCCAACGTAGTAATGGACATTTCTCCCTCTTTTTTCTGATTTTACGAGATTAACCTCGGTTAGTCGATTGATATGGTGCCTAATTGTATCATGATGATAGCTTAATTCTTTGGTTATCTGTGATTGATAGCACCCTGGATTGTTGATGATGTATTCGAAAATCTTTTGGCTAACTGGTGTCCTAAGCACGACAAATGCCTTTTCTACCTCTGCATCCCTTAATGCAGTTGAAAAGAATACTCTTTTCCCAGCGAATCTCATTGTACTTACTAGTCCCGCTTCTGCCAACTTTTTCAAATGCCACGCCACCGTTCCATGTGGTAAATCCAACTCTGAAGCAATCTCAAAAAAATAGCTTCCTGGACTCTCCGAGATAATTTGGTAAATCTTTCTCCTTAAGGGATGCATCAGAAGTACCGCACGCTTTTCCTTAGGCATTGCTCACAAACCGCCTCATATAAATTTGAAACTTATTATTTTTAAGGTCAATTGTATACCCTCGTAAAAATCTACGAATTATTATATTTCTGAAAAAATTGCTTGAAGTAAATGATCAGAGCTCAATTGTAAGATGATAATTATTTTCTAAAATCTCTTCCATCTTCTGGTCTGCTGTGCAATGACTTTAAAGTTTTGTAATTTCTGATAGAAGATATGGCTGTTTCCGTGATAACCTTGATTCTGGCTGGCATGGCAATTTTAGTTGTTTTTATACTTGCAAAATCTTTGCAAATTGCCTATCGTTCCAGTAACTTGAGCAAAGAAATGGCAAATGTGGCATTTTTGGCACCAACCCTTTACATTGTTGTTGATGTGCTAATTGATTTTATCAGTTCCTTCTTTCTTCTTAATGAGGTAATCTTAAATTTTGTAAAATATTTGGTTTTAGGGTCTGTCTTCGTGATATACATCTTTTTCTTCTCGAAATTCTATCATATTAATAAGTCAATGATGATACTGGCTAAAAATCAACAATTGTTGAGCAATTTGGAGACAGAAAAGATGAAGTGGACTGGATATTACAATTCTGGAGAATTCAAGGACATGCGAGATTCATTGTTGAAATTGGATAAATCCATTGTTGAGTTAAAACGTATCTATCGAATTAATTCAGAAAGACTTGTGGAATCCGTTTCTTCAATCAAGTCTATCTTGAACAATCTTTCTTCATACTATCTTGAATTAACCCGATTGAATACAGACCTAATCGATGGACTCAAAACAAATGATGTGTTTTGGAATCAAATCTCCAATACATTACGTCATCAAAATGATTCACTCATTCGATCAATTGAACAGATGGAAGAAACAACAAAACTTGTTGAATATCTCAATGACCAAATCAATCTTGTTGCAATCAATGCGGCAATAGAGGCTGCGCATGCAGGAGAAGAGGGAGAAGGATTTATTTTGGTCGCAGACAATATCCACAATTTGTCTGTACAGTCACGCAATTCAGCAAATACATTGAATGAAAATATCAAAATGCTTAGTTCTGATATTTTGATTGATCAGAGGGAGCTTCTTGAAAAAACGGAAAAAATCAGCCTGTTCTTAAATGAAATCAAATCACTTTCCAATAAAATATCCCATGAAATCCGAGATTCCACTGCATATTTGGATCAAGTGGACAAATCCATAGAATCCGTGATTGAAATAGAAAGTGAGCTTAAATCATTATAATGGGCATAATCTGAAGGTGTATCCAAATCAAAAGAGAGTGTCTCCATTTCTATACATTGAACGCCAGTGGTATAATTAGAAGCCATGAATTTCATAAAGGAATTAACACCAAAAGGAATCTTTGAAACCATGGAAACACTGCCAATTGCCATGGTAATTCCTCCATCAAATGACTTGACAATACATGGGGCTTTATTAATGACTTGTTTTACTTCCATTGCATTGATGAATGGAATATCTGGCATAATAAGACAAACGAGTTCTTGTTGTGGTAATTGCAATTTTTCAAAAGCTGAACGGATTGCAATTAGCAAGGAACTCCCCTTGTCCAAAAGCACAGGTATGTGCCTATAATCTTTCAATACTTCCTTATCTGCTGTCAGTATATAAGGAGAAAGCCCAATTTCCATTATGACCTCAATTGTTTTCCCCAAAAATTCTTTTGTTAAACTATTGACCGTCTCGTCTGGAAGCTTCTGACGCAACCTCTGCTTGGATAATTTATATCCACGGAATGGGACAAAAGCTTTCATTTCAATCACTGAAAGAATAATCTGGGTTTTCCAATAAAAGGGTTGAAACAAGACTATGTACACTTATTACTTGATCTTTTGTATATTCCTGTTCTTTAAACCATTCCTTCTCCCTGCAATCCTCGTCAATAATGACCTCATTGGTATCCAATGCTAGAATCAATGGATAAAGCCTGCACCCTAAAGGTCGTATCCTGTAAATACTGCACCTCCCCTTTTCGTCAAGGAAAAAACATCTCCCATTTATGTTTCTTAATTGCCAAAATCCCCCTGTTTGCTTTGGATCCAAACAAAACTCGTTTCTATCAAATCCTGCCTTTTCAATCCTTTCCAAGTCTGAAGTGGTCAGAAGCATTTCCGTGTCAAGACAACACTGGTGACAATCCCTGAAACCACATTTTACTTTTGGTTCATCTTCATCAATGTCTATCACTATCTCAAGTTACTTTTCAATTGAAAAAAGCTTTTTGATTTCAGATAAAATAAAATTTGCAGTTTCCCGACTATCAAGATTTTCAATCTCCTTAACCCTTTCAACCCCAAATGCTTCTTGGGATCGTATCAGGCAATCTTTCATTATTTCTGCAAGGATGTTGTCCTCTATTTTTTTTGCTTTGTATTTCCTATTTTTCAATCGTTCTCTTAAACTCCCTATTGGATGGGCTAGTACAAAACACACTTGTATAAATTTTTCAGGAATAAGGTCTGCCAAATGACCCTCTAATACAAGTGGTCTGATTGGATGCGTTTCCAATAACTGCTGAAGAGAGTTTTTCAGGCAATCCTCGTTAACTATCTTAGTTTCATCCTCAGGATCCCAATCTTCTTCGCATCCTGAAACTTTAATAATTTCATTCAAACTCCAGATTTCAATTCCCGCTTCTTTTAAGTGCTTTGCAACTGTGGTTTTTCCAGTTCCTGGTGTTCCGTTTATTGCAATAACGTATTTCACACTAAATAACCCAAATCAATCTGGATTTAAGACCAATCTGACTGTGCCATTTGAATCTTGAAATGCTATTGGCTCATTTTGTTCACGATTCAATAATTGTTTGAGATTAATGGCATAACTTCCACGCGATGTCACTCTTACTGCAATATGTTCTGAAATTAGAGGGTTTTCCACTTTCTTTTCTTTTTCTACAGCAACAGAGGTGAATTTTCTATTGCCACATGAGGGACAGCCTGAAATCAACGCTTTTGCAAAATCCAAAATCTCAATGCCACAAACGGAACATCTATTCTGAAATTCCTTCATTTCCATACCTCCTAAACAGTCAGTCCAACTGATAAAATACCATGTTCCTTTTGAATAATCTCGGCATCTCCAGGTGCAACTAACAACAAGCTGCTCTCTAATTTCTTTTGTCGAATAAAGCCTCCATACTTTGTCCTAATCCTCAACTCATGTAACTTAATTCCTATGAAATCTGTATCATACTGTTCCATAGCTCTTTGCATCAATAGCAATCTTTCATCGGGTGACATGTTCATTTCAAGAAGCAGTATCCTGTCTTGTTTTATCTGTTCTATAATGAAATCAACACGCGATGATACATCATATCTTTCCAAGACTCCAAAAGGAACGAATTCAATGCTTTGGCGTGTCATCCTGCCACCTCTAACAATTGGTTATATAGGTTATCCATCCCTGATCCATATAAAGCAGAGACTGCAACCACCTTATGTTGTGGAAATGTGGATTTGATTAAGTCAGGTTTTGCTTCAGGGAGATCTGCCTTGTTAGCAACAATTATTGTCTTTTTGTTCTGCATTTCCAATGTTCCAAGCAATGTTAAACTTACTTGGTCAAATGGCGTCTTAGTGGAATCCATCAAAACCAATGCAACATCTACTTCCTGAATATACTTAATTGCCGAAATAACCCCTGCTGTTGCTTCTTTGGCTCTCTTTATCGCCTCTTCCTCAGATAACCCCTCCCTTACAAATTCTTTATAATCGATTGAGCTTGCAATACCAGGGGTGTCAACTAATGTCAAATCAAGAGCCCCTCCATCTATTTTGAAGTCTACATGTTCAAGCTTGACCAACTCCCTTGTCTCATGTGCGATATGGGACACCGACGACATTTCTTTTCCGAGAAAATCTTTTGATATTCTATTTGCCAAAGTTGATTTTCCCGTGTTGACTTCTCCAATTAAACAAACTGACGCACTTTTCTTTTTTGTAAAAAGCCTTTGCAGGAAACCATTCATCTGAAAAAAATTATTATGATTGCTTTTTTTATACGGGGTGTTACTGAAGGAACATATGGGTAATCAATCTCTCCTCCTTTTTCTTGTCAGCTAAATAAATCGGAATGACAATGTGAAAAACGAACCAATGCCTAAAGGTTTCAATAAACATGATGAAATGTTCCTATTGGAGTGATGAAAATTTATAAACGGTCTTCTTCAAATTAACTTACCTTAATGAGGTGAATTAATGAAAAGAAAACTAATTACCTTACTGGTTATCTCATTAATGGTCTTTGGCTTCGCTACTATCTTTGAAGCTAAAGCCCAAAAAACCGTGGTCAAGATCGGTTTGCTTACTCCAAAGACTGGAGGTTTGGGCGTTCTCGGACAATCATTTGAGAACGGCGCCGCTCTTGCCATTGACGACCTTAATAAATTGAATAGTGACTACAACTTTACATTGGTTGTACAAGATACACAAACCTCTGCTGATGGTGCAAGAGCTGCAATGACTGCTTTGGCCAGTGCTGGTGTTTCTGGTGTTGTTGGAGCCGCTGCTTCCTCTTCAACACTTGCCGCTATGGAAATCGCTAAAGCAAACAAAATCCCAATGATCTCATACGCTTCTACATCACCATCAATAACAACTGCAAATGATAGTGATTTTCTGTTCAGGGTTGTACCTTCTGACGCTTTCCAAGGAAAGGCCGCTGCAGACCTTGCAGATAAATTGGGTCTTCACAATGTAGCAGTTATTGGAATTGATGATCCATATGGTCAGGGTCTTACAGGTGCTTTCCAAGATGCATTTAAGGCTAAAAACTCATCAAACAAAATTGCTGTTACCAGAGGTTATAACCAAGAAACTGAATCTGACTTTGCCGCCCATGTCACAGCCATCAAAAATGCAAACCCTGATGGTGTTTTCATGGTCAGCTTTGTTGATGACGGTGCTGCAATCATCAATGAATTGTACAATCAAGGTGTAGATGTTCCTGTCATTGGTACTGATGGTATTGCAACCAATGACATGTTCACTGTCCCTGGTACAAATGATAGCTTTATCGGTGTAATGGGAACTGCCCCAACCACAACTGGAACTGCTGATTTCGTCAGTGCTTACAAAGCTAAATATGGCAGCGATCCTGGTATTTTTGTATCACAAGCATATGATGCTGCTATGTTGATTGGTAAGGCTGTTATCGAAGCAGGCAAAACTGATGGTGTTTCTGTTCGTGACAAACTCAGAACAGTTGGAACAAATTACACTGGTGCTTCTGGCGTAATCACCTTCGATTCCAATGGTGACATTCTTGGAGGTACATATGACATTTGGCAAGCCCAAAATACCGATAAAGGTCCTGCAATTGTGACTGTTGGTTCTTGGGATGGCGACAATGGTTTGTCACTTACTGGTGATCTAGTTTCAAGAAGCGTGAAGCAAAGCTCACCAATTAGCATTGTACCATTCATTTTCGCACTTGTTTTCCTAATCCCACTCAGAAGAAAACTCAGAAAAAAATAAGAAAATAATTGACAAACAACAAATTAAAATCTGAAAATCGTTAAATTCATGCGAAATTCATTGCCATTCAAATAAGGTTAAAAATTAAAGTTAAACTTGTACATATGGAAGATTCCAATCAAGAACGAATAACTTTTCAAGAAAGGATTGTTGGTTTAAAAGAAAAAAATCCTTTTCTGTACTATTTTGTTTCTTTATTTGCAATATTGGGAATTTCTGCATTAATTGTTGATGGCATGGTTGGCTTGTCTGGAAATTCCCTTACCGCATCTTTTGATATTGTGTCCATTACAAAAGAAACATTCTATTGGGGATCAATATACCTATCAATTGCAATGGGTCTAACCATGACCTATAGGACTCTAAGATTCGCAAACTTTGCACATGCCGAATTTTTAACTATTGGTGGATATACTGCTATTTTTCTCCAAACACTTTCAATCTTTTCCCCAAATTCTACCAACAGTCTTTATCCTGTTCTTTTACCAATAGCTCTTGTTACTGCATTCATTGTTTCTGGACTTGTCGCAGTAATTTCTGATATTTTCGTGTTTAAACCCCTTCGGGACAGAAATTCTCCACCCCAGACAATGATGATCAGTTCATTGGGCTTGGCTTTAATTCTTCGATCGTTGATCTATTTGAGATTTGGGGGAGCATATAGATATTTCACACCAAAAGAAAACTATTCATTGGGTTCAATCCTTATCCCTACTATTGTTATAAATTGGAAAATGGGGCCTGGATTTACATATTTTTCATCTTCCACTACGAGCATTCAACTTATAGATCTATTAATGATTGGAATTGTATTGTCCATGATTATTGTTTTGTTCCTATTTCTTCAATTTACCAAAATTGGGAAAGCTATCCGTGCAACTGCATCAAACCCAGATCTTGCAGCAAGC
>WAKA01000215.1 GCA_015523565.1 Candidatus Heimdallarchaeota archaeon
ATATGGGAATGTTCTTTTATATTCGTCGAGTTCAATAATAAATGATAATTGGATGTTATAAAATAAAGTAATGTTAATATCGCTCTATTTCATTAGTAGACGTAGGAAACACCTATGTTCTAATCAAAAAACCTGTTGCAATATTTGTTTATCGTTCATATTTCTGAAGATGGCGGGAAAATGATTTATTGTTCCGTTTTCCATTTATTCCATGGATTTCTCGACGCGGGATGCTTTTCTGTTGCCCTTCAGGCAATTGCTGGAGACATTGGAAAATCTTCCGGATGACAGTGTCCCTCTTCGTGTGGGTATCATTATGTCACCTTATCTACAGGACATGTCGGATGCTATCAATTTCTACATCAATAAGGGGATTGATCCGACAGGGGTGAAGATGTCGTCCATCCATGAGGCTCTTTCCCTTGTGAGGCGTGTTCAAAACAGGCTGTCATTGGAAAAAGAGCTGGATGGGGTGTACATGCGTTTGATCACATTGGGGAACTTTTTGAGGCTTGCCCTGACCCGTTTTCGGGGTGAAGATCGGAAGGTTGACATGATTGCCTCTGCGAACCTGCTAAGCCAACTGATAATTGATGAGATTGTCCATATTGAGGCACTGCCGGAATTTGGGGATGTTGGGTCGCATTTTTACCAAAGCAGGTTTTTTGACGTGTTCAATGCGATACAGACGACGCTTGGAGTTTATGAGGAGTTGTTGTCAGTTCTTGATATGGTTTCGCGATCCAATTTCATTGAATGGTCCGAGCGTGCTTTTCACCAGTACCGGCTGATGTTTGACCATGTGTCACGTCTTGACTTGCAAACCATAATCTCCGAAAGAAAGGTTAAGGAATGGGATCGACTCACGACTGCGGTATACAGCATGGTGAATGCCATGTCAGGTCTACCACAGCTTGCGGTCAATGTTGCCAGTCGTTTGGCTTTACGGGGTGATTCTGGTTCGATCAATACATCTGGATTCTTGGATGATTTTTCAAGGGATTCCATTCTTGAATTATGGGACTGGGTTTTCCGACAGATTGAAGGGGTTGTCCGTCCCCTGTTTGATGGCTATGACAATCATATTGTTCCAAAGAACGATGATCCCAAGCGTCATCCGTATCACTTTTACTATCTGCTTGCAATCGAAGAGATGGATTCCCTGAAGGCGATGCTGGAGGTGTTTGACTGTAATGGTAGTGCAATTCCTGAGCGGTTGGATACCTTTGTGTCAGGCAGGCGGGATGCAATGCAGGAACTCGTCCAGGAAGCGGGGGGTGAGGAAGGAATATTGGGGAGTGATTACGTGAACTTCTTGATAATGCAGTTTGAGGAGTTTTTGCCCTATGTGGGTCTTCAATCCATCTTGGATGGGGATCGTGGTGTTTTTGATTCATTTTTGAAGGATTTCTCATTCTTGACGGCTGAGCTTTCCATTGAAACACAGCCAATACTTCTGTTTACCCTGTACTACTGGCAGCTTACGGTGGATCTACATTTTGGGGTTTCAGTTGACTTTCCTACCGTTCGGGGCAGGCTTTTGGAGTTCTTGCCTGCACTTGAGAATTTTCCTAGAGAGTATGTTGCGGTCAATGCGTTGGTTTCCGTGATTGACATTACCGCAGGTGAGGGCGTTGATGTTGATAAGATCACAGCAGACCTTTCTGGGCTGTTTCCTGAAAATGTTATGGGACAGACATTTGTCATGGATTTCCTTTTATATCTTGAAAAATTGGATGCGTTATCAAATGGAAAGACCATTGACTTTTCCGAGTTTGATGGCAGGCGGGAATTTTCCCCATTTGATCCTTGGAGTTTCCACTATCCTGAATTTTCGAATGTACCCTATGTGCCGTTCAATCGTTCGTTTGATTCTGTTGTGGTTGACTAAGCTTTCTGGGTTGGTTGTTTTTGAATTTCCCACGATCCTTTGGTTCTATGCTTGTTCAAGTTTGTCTGAGGACTGGCGCCAATCCTTTTCCATCATTTATTTGATCATATTGTTGCTTGTGTTTGCTGGAAATGAAGGGGTCTGCATTTCTCAAGTCGAAATCCTTTGTTTTTGCGGTTGACCATTTAAGATGTTTGTTTTTCTTTCAGTTGCATATTTGGACAATTGGTTTGGAAAATGCTTGGTAAATGTTTCTAAGTTTTTTGTTTCACTTCGCTTGTTATCTCATTTTGCAATATTTCTTCTTTTACGTTTTGAGCTCCATATTGCAGTCATTGCCAATGCGGTTGCAAATGGTTGGATACCAAGTGGTGATGGGCTTGTTGTGCTTTGTGAT
>WAKA01000216.1 GCA_015523565.1 Candidatus Heimdallarchaeota archaeon
AGGCAAATTCCCTGGCCTTTTCCTCCCTGATGTTTCTGAAATCCAATTTTGCAAGGTTTTGCTCATTGGCATCCATCAGCTCAGAGATCATTTCTCTTGCCTTTTTAGGCATTTGCCCTTCTTCCTTTCCCAAAATAGTGGATAACTTTTCAGCAACTTCTTCCAATTGTTCCTGCATTTCCCCTTTGAATTCTTCAAGTGATTCTTGATCCACGGGGGGCATGTCAAGAATAAGAAATCCAGCTGATGAGCTGATGAATGGAATTGCAAGGATGGATTCAATAGCCTTGAATATGACTGCTCCGCGGTAATTTCCATGTCTTAAACAGAAAAGCTTTGCCTGTTCTGCGAGGGCATAAGGTGGACCGAATATTCCCGCAAATGTTGACAGGGCCATTGTGGCGGAACTGAAAATAAAAATAAGGATGGGTCCGAATTCGCCGAACCGATCTTGGCTAAAGAAGGCGATAAGTCCAAATGATAGGGCAACAGCGGATAAAGCAAAATCCACAGTTTGACCAATCCCTTTTCTAAGCGCATAACCTTCGGCCACCTTATCTACCTCTTCAGACATTTGTGAAATTTGGTTAAGGGCTGTTTCTGCCTCAATACGTTTCGGATCTGCCATCAAGCGCGAAAGTGCAAGAAGAAATGTTCTGTTGACATCCAGCAAAGGCACATATTCTTGAAACTTGCGGGGAAAGATAGAATCATAGATTATCAAGATTAAATGGGAAACGATGGCAACAATAAAGATAGGAAATGCGAGAATGGCTACAAGAGTCCTAGTGAAAGCGCTCACAACTATACACGGTCGAACACATATTTTAGTTTTTAAATTCCAAAGCGAAAAATCTCAGTGGATTTAACAGAAAAGGGAGATACCACAATAAAACCACAGTATTTTCTAACCTTTTAATGATAATACGGGATTTTTCCTCATGGATCGATACATTGAAACAAGAATAATAGAATCAAAAAACGATGACATACTGCAATACGTCAATGAAGCCTTTGGGCTAATTGACAGGTATTTTGACCTGAAAGCCAATAAGAAAAGAGACCCTAAAGTAGAGGCAACATTGGAGAAAATAGACATTCGTTTTCAGGAGATAATAAGTAAAATTGCGGCATAATAATGAAAATCTAAAATATTCCTTTTATTTGGAAAGTTATTTTTTACTTATGAAAAGAAACCTGTCCATAGATGAGGAACAGGCTTTATTTACACCGAAAAGTATTGCAATTGCAGGAGTCAGCAGGAACCCACGTTCGTTGGGTAGAAAAGTTCTTAAAAATTTGATGAAATCGGGCTATCCAGGCAAGATTTTTGTAATCCATCCCAAAGCAGACCAGATCGATGGAATAAAGGCATTTCCAACACTTAGTGATATTCCTTCAGAGATTGATCAGGTTATTTCGTTAGTTCCTAGGGAAAGTGTCTTAAAATTGGCGAAGGATTGTATTGACAATCAAGTCAAGGTATTGGTTGTGATTTCAGCGGGCTTCAGTGAAGTGGGAGGTGAGGGCGTGCAAATGGAAGAGGAATTGGTAAAATTAGCTTCTGAAAATAATCTGCGATTAGTGGGACCAAATTCAATGGGAGTTTTCAGTGGAGTTTCATTTGAAAACAAGCCAATGGATGCAACATTTTCCCCAATACAAACAAAAGCAGGAGACATTGCTTTTTTGTCACAATCAGGGGCTATTGGGGCAGTGCTCATGAATTATGGTAACCAATACCAGATTGGTCTGTCACGTTTTGTTTCATTAGGGAACAAAGCAGATATTGATGAAAACATACTAATAGATTATCTGCATAAGGATAACAATACAAAAGTCATTGCCCTTTATTTGGAATCGTTTGTAGATGGTAGGCAATTTATGAAGGTATGCCAGAAGGTCAATAAGACAAAGCCCATCTTGGCTGTAAAAAGCGGGAGAACTTCGGCAGGAATCAGGGCGGCCGCATCTCATACAGGGGCATTGGCAAGTAAGGACGCCATTGTTGATTCAGTTTTTGAGCATTCAGGCATCATACGTTGTGAAGACATAAAGGAAATGTTGATTTGTGCCTATGGGTTGTCAAAAACCAATATTCCAAATGGGAATAGATTTTCAGTCATTTCAAATGCAGGTGGTCCAGGTACATTACAGACAGATGAGCTTCAATTTAAGGGAATTGAGATTCCAGAGTTATCCAAAGAGACACAATATCAACTAAAAAGCTTTCTTCCTATAGAGGCAAGTACAGACAATCCAATAGATATTTTGCCTTCAGCTTCACCAGAGATTTATTATAAAACAGTTCAAACAGTGTTGGACAGCAATGAGGTAGATGGGGCAATAGTTCTTCTGTTACCACCAGTACTCTTTCCTATTGATGAGATGCTTGAAGGGATAGAAAGGGTAAAAACGGAGAAAACGTTGATAGTTGTTGCAATGGGTTGTGAAGGGATGATTGAGGATTATCAAAAGTATTCAATGCCAATCTTGCACCTGCCAAAAAATGCGGCGTTTCTTGTTTCTTCAGCATTGAAATGGAGAAGATCAATGAATAAAAAGTTCATGGAATACACCCATCCCCTTCCATCGGGAATAATTAATGAAAAGGACTCATGGTTGAACTATCCAACCACAGAAAAATTGCTAAATGCATATGGCATCGAAATGGCAAATGGTCAAGTTGTTGAATCATTTGAAAAAGCGAAGAATACATTTTCAAAAATTCCAAAACCAGTTGTAGTTAAACTAATATCGGAAAAGGCTGTACATAAGTCAGATGTGGGAGGAGTGATTGCTGGAATTGAAGATTTGACGCAATTACATGAGACATTTCATCGATTGGATGAAATATCAAAAGACATCAGTGATCCTAACCGCAGATTTTTGATTCAGGAACAATTGGATGCAGAGTTTGAGATAGTCATAGGAGGGTTAAGGGATCCGCAGTTCGGACCAATGATTATGGTTGGTACAGGAGGGAAATTAGTGGAACTGATTAAGGATGTAAAATTCCATCTTGCCCCCCTGTCTTTTGATGAGGCAATGGAGTTGATATCTCAGACAAGACTGGAACAATTGCTGAAGGGATACAGGGATATTAAAACAATGGACAGAAAACAATTGGCAGGAATGCTGGTACGTGTTGGGAACTTATTATGGAATGAGCAGAGAATAAGAGAGATAGACTTAAATCCTGTTTTGCCTAAAGGAGACACGTTTGTTGTTGCAGATGCAAGAATAAGAGTTTAATGATAGAAGGCAGAGCTTGTTCAAATCTTAGAAGATACCCGTTGTTGTCTTTAATATTGAATTCTTTCATGTCCCACGACATTTCCTCCAATTCTGTTTCATATTTCGCACCATTATCCCTATACATTTTGAACAGGCGACCAATATCTTTCTTGATGTGAAAATGAGAAGGTAACGGGCTTATCAGTATATGAAAATTGGATGTGAATGTGTTTTCCTTCCTCATCCAAAATACCGAATGAAACACTGGCATGATCCAAAGGTTCACCATAAGTCCAATCCAAGGGAAATCCTAACTTTTCGGTGTAGAGTTCAATGGTTTCTTCAAGGTCATTTACAGCAAGAACAGGTTCAAGTGAAACCACAAAGTGATGCATAATCGGAAATAATGACGGCAGACATAAAGAGTTAAATATAACAATTTAGGCATTATGAGGAAGCAGAATTCCAAGGGACAAAACCACGATTAATATACTAAGTATTCCATTTTAATATAATTAGTAGAGGGAAGTGCGATGACAAGGTTGGAGACCATAAGTTCTGCAAAGGCAGATGTTCAGAACCATCTGATGCTACTGGGAAATGAGGCGGTTGCATTGGGACTGATGGATGAGGGGGCAAATTATTTTACAGGGTACCCTGGAACACCGTCCACAGAGATAATTGAGTTTGCCATTAAGAGGCAAGATGATTATGGGATTGAGGTGCATTGGGGAACCAATGAAGCGGCGGCATTAGAGGATGCGGCGGCGGCGGCAATTTCAGGTCATTATGCAGTTTTTACTGCAAAACATGTTGGACTTAACGTTGCGGCGGATCCATTTGTCACGTTAGCTACAATGGGTGTCAGGGGTGGACTTGTACTGTGTATTGCCGATGACCCTTCAATGCATTCGTCCCAAAATGAGCAGGATACACGATGGTATGGGAGATTAGCCCATGTTCCAATAATTGAACCGACAAGTCCGACAAATGCGTATTTTTGGGCAAGGGAAGCGATGAAACTAAGCATTGAAACAAAATTACCAGTTATTTTACGTTTAACAACTCGAATTTCGCATGGATTAGGAACAGTTGAAGAACTTCCGCGAAATAAGAGAGAACCATTGCCTTATGAAAAAGACGTTTCAAGATTTGTATCAATTCCTGCAAATGCAAGGGTCAACAAGAAAAGGCTAAATGAAGCTTTTGAATATACACAACAGCTAATAGACAGCCCCAATTTTGTTAGAGAACTGACCTACGGATCGGAAGATGTGGGAGTCATAACTTCTGGCATAGCAGCAAGCTATTGCGAAGATCTGAGCAAGAAATATTCACTTGATACGTTGGTAATTTATGCAACACATCCTCTTCCAAAAGAACAAGTATATCGATTTATGAAAAACAGGAGAAAAATACTTGTTGTTGAAGAGTTGGATGGGGTATTGGAAGGAGACATCAAGAGACTGGCATATGAAAATGATTCAGATGTGAAAATCATCGGCAAGGAGAAAATTTCACTGGATTATGAATTGAAGCCAGATCAAGTCGAAGATGCAATTAGGGATTTTCTAAATTTAGAGCCTATAGACAGAACCTTAATTGAACTTCCGATGGAATCAATGTTGCCACGCCCACCGACATTTTGTGCAGGTTGTCCCCATAGGGCGGCATATTACGATTTAAAAAGAGCATTCAAGAATATTGATACAATTTATTCAAATGATATAGGTTGTTATTCATTGGGAGCATTGCCGCCTTACAATGAAGCGGATTCAATTCTTTGCATGGGAGCCAGCATAGGTATGGCAGTGGGTTATGCAAAGGCAAATCCAGACAAGACAGTGATTGCCACGATAGGTGATTCCACATTCTGGCATTCAGGCATTTCAGCATTGGCAAATGCAATTTGGCAGGATGTCAATCTCTTGGTTGTTGTTTTGGACAATTCTACCACTGCAATGACAGGAACACAAGAAAATCCATCAACCCATGGAAAATTGAACATTGCCAAGACGATCCAAGGAATGGGAATTCCAGCATTTGAACTATCTTCATTTGAATATAAGGAATTCATTGATCTTGCAAGGAGATTAATTAAATTGCCAGGGGTCAAGGCAATCATCTCCAAACAACCCTGTGTGATCTATGAAAACCAATTGATCAAAGAGGAGAAAGCAAAACCCAAAGGCTATGTTGAAGTGGATCATGAAAAGTGCACAATGTGTGGACTATGTGTTGAGGGACTCAATTGCACAGCATTAAGTGTAGTTGACGGGAAGATAGCGGTTGATGTTGCACAATGCAACGGTTGTGAATTTTGTTCCACAATTTGTCCAAGGGATGCCTTTACATTGAAAGAGGTGGCGTAAGATGAGTGCCGAAATGGAAATGAAGCAAAAGACACATCAAATACAATTAGCAGGGGTTGGGGGACAAGGAATAATAAGTACAGGAAGACTGCTTTTGTCAGTAGGTCAAGAGGAAGGATTTTTGGTAAAAGGAAATGAAACACATGGCATGAGTCAAAGAGGGGGATCTGTTGTATTTCAGGTAAGGATAGGGAATTTCAATGGCGTTTTAATTCCAGAAGGTGAAGCTGATGTCCTCTTGTCAACGGAACCAATGGAAGCTGTCAGGAACATAAATGTACTGAAACCAGGCGGATTGGTGATTACTGAAACGCATAGGATAATTCCTGCGATTTCAAATGTCATCAAGAAAGAATATCCGCCTGATGAAATATTATATGAAACAATGAAAAAGAGAACAGCGAATATTGTCAAGGTTCCGGCAAGGGACATAGCTGAAAGTGTAGGGAACTTGAGGGGGGCAAATTTGGTATTGCTGGGAGTATTAGTTCAGCTTACAGATTTCTTTGATCCATCCCTAGTTGAACAAAAAATAGCAGAAAGGTGGCCAAAAGTTTCAGATATTAATTTAGAAACGTTTCATAAAGGCATGGAATTTGCGAGTAAACTTAAACTTCAATGATCCAGTTCAATTTTGGGTAGGATTTTGTCAAGCCACTTGGGTATCCACCAATTCCATTTGCCAGCCAGTCTCATTGCAGATGGCAAGATCATGATACGGGAAACAGAGGCATCAATGAATATAGCCACAGCCATTGCAAGTCCCATGGTCTTAAGAATCAGTATTGGTGAAAGGGCAAAGACGGTAAAGGTTGCAATCATGACTGTTGCTGCGCTGGTGATGACACCGGCAGTTTTTGACAATCCAATGCTGACAGATTGTATATTAATTTCCTTTTGACTATGCCCACCTTCCTTTTGCAAGCGTTCTGTTTCTTCTTTTATCCGTGAGATGATGAATATTGAATAATCCATCCCTAGACCCAAGATAGTTGTGAAAAGGAAAATAGGAATGAAGAAAGTGATGCCAGACTGTTCAGCACCCAACAGCTCTATGAAGTTACCTTCTTGAAACACAAACACAAGCGTTCCTAAACCAAAAAGGATAGACCCTGCAATGGTGACAATTGCCTTGATTGGCAAAATGATACTTCTAAAGAGGACAAGAAGGGCAATGAACAAGGCAATAACTGCAAAAGTGAGCATTTTTGGAACATCACCATATAATCTTGCCCGTGTGTCATAGAGTCCTGCACTGGCACCAGTCACATAGACTCCCTTGACACCATCAATATTGTCAAACAATTCGTGAACCTTATCCCTGAGAACAGAGACTAATTCAAGTGCATCACCAGACCCGAAATCCAAGTTGGATGTCAAATCAATTATCAGGGTGTCATTTCCATATTCATAATTGACATAATTGGAGGTTCTGGCAACAAAGAACAATTTTTCTACATTTGGAATGGGGGTCAAGGTATTATTTGGTGGGACAGGAACCAAGAATACGTCAGGTGAATTAAGAATCTGGTTCACCTTTTCAAGGGAAAACGTTTGCAATTTTTCAGTCTGGGAATTAGTTTCAACATTTAGGCTATCAACGGTCTTGAATGTCAAAATGTGATGGTTCAAATGTCGTTGATATTTCAGGTTCAGCGCCCATTGAGCAAGTTCAATCGTTTTATTGAGTATGTCAGAATTGAAAACACCATTTTTCTTGCCTGTATCAATTACCACCCTATAAGGTGTAATGGAACCCAAATCAAACTTGTCAATAATAAATTGTAGACCTTCACGTGATTCAGAACCTTGTGGAAGATTTTGGATGCTGTCAAATGAAAGGTCCGCTTGCATTGAAAGTGAGATGAAGGGAGCTAAGATAAGCAAGGAGAGAACAAGGAAACTAACAGGGAATTTCATGACTAATCGGGCCCAACGTTCCCAAAAACCTTTTCTTGTTTTTTCTCCGATTTTTATTTTCTTTATTTTTGTTACTTCACGTGATTGACCAGAAAGTATGTCAGGCCAATCAAGGAATCTTCCCCAAAGCGCAAGAAGGGCAGGAGTTAAAGTAACGGCAGTCAAGATTGACAGGATCACCACTAAAGAAACACCAATGGCCATTGCACGAGTCAATTCAGAGTTTACAATTGCCAAAGCCATAAATCCAATGATAACTGCGATACCGGAATATGCAACTGCCTGCCCAGATGTTCGAACCATTACGCTTGCAGATTCTCTCTGTGCATTTTTCATGGTATCCTTGTTCCAGTTGCCTGAACTTTCCAATTCAGCCTTTCTTTTTCGGAATTCCTCCCTGTATCGAATAATACTGAAAAGATTGTAATCAACAGCCACAGCTATTCCAATCATTGCAATAATACTGGGGAGAAAGTCACTGACTGCAATAATTCCAGCCTTGCCCATTAAATATGATCCAAAATAAGCACCATAAAGGCTTCCGACCAATGCAATCATGGGGATGGCAATGCCCATTGGAGATTTAAATACAAGAGCCAAAATAATAATGGCCAAGATTACAGAAATTAATTCGGATTGACGGAATGCTTTTTCACTGTTTTCTGTAATGTCCTTGAATTGGGCGGCCTCACCAGTCAGGTAATATTCGTTTTTACTTAGATCAGAGTCTGAAGCAAGTGATATTGGGAATGGAGATTGGGAAATTTTTTTGTCGATATAGGATTGAATCTGTTCATCATCAGCCAATATGTCACGAATGATTTTAACGTCATCCAAGACTTCATCTGAGGTTTTGTTGCTTGCTTGAATATTCACCAGTGTTGTCTGCCCATCGCTGGACACCAATCCCGAAGCAAATTCTCCAGCCCCCGCCATGACAAGCAAGGGATAGGAAACAATAGAATAATAAGTCAGCGAGTTATTGTATAATGAAGAGTTCAAATAAAATGTGAAATAAAGCAACCAATTAGACCATTCTTTGCTAGTAAAGTTGGCGACGGGATTATTGATTACTAATATATGGGTAGTACCTGTCTCATTGATATGAAAACGTTCCTTGATTAAGTCACTACCGATTCCACTTTCAGAAGAACTCTCTTCAAACCGCCGTTCATTTGAAACTTGTGAATTCAGTAATTTTGGAGCATTGGTTGAAATTACCAAACTAACAACCAGTAACCATACTACTAAAAAAATAACAGGGTGTTTTGCAGGGAGAGAAAGTTTTGTTTTTTTGAACTGTCCCATATCATTTGTTGAATAATCGAGATATAAAAACAACACCATTGTTGCATAGATCGGAATGACATAATAGCAAAAATTGGATTTCAATATTACAAATGTCATAAGCTATAATTTTTAATTAAACAATATGAACAAAAGGAAAGTTTTACATTCGCACATATGCAAATATAGTGGAGGCATAAGAAAGATTATTATTCATAGTGGCATTTACTAGATTGAGAGTTGTGCCCGACGAATTTCCTCCAATAGAAAACTACTTTTCAAAAGCTTGGGAAAAGCCCTTTGAAGGATTATCCCATTCATTCACAGAATATGAACTCCTAAAGTTAATCAGTATGGGGAAGTCAAAGTCAATAATAGACATCTATAATGGTTTTGTCAAAAAATACCCAAACATGGCAAAATCAAAGTCACAAATCTATAGGATCATTGAATCAATGGAAAGTGAAGGGCTAATCAAAACAATGAAAGAAGGGAAATCGAAAATACTTTCCCTTACCGAAAAAGGGTACATTGAAATAGGAATGCTTACGAGATATGTGTTCAATTTCTTAAGGGAAAAAGTCATAATAGAGGGGTTATGGACAGATATTTTGGAAATTGTAGTGCCAATAACAGGATGTCTGAGAAAAGGACAGGTTTTATTTTCAGGACCAGTCTCCTATGGGGTCGGCACGCTTTGGAATTCATGCAGGAAATGTCCAAACCCAGTCATGGAAACACCCCTTACGCCAATCTTCTTGGCATTGCCACACACGGATACGACACAGCCACCATTAGAGGAAGTTACAATTCAAACAATTGACACACCAGACCCATATGACTGGTTGCCAAAAAAAGAAAGCGTGGATATTGTTTCTGCAATGAGCCTTATTACCAAATTTGGATCAAGGATAGTAGATGAGATTTATAGGGTTTTAAAACCAGGGGGATATGCCTTAATAATTGAGCCAGTCAAAACCACCCCAAACATAATCCTGCAAATGTACAATCAGATAATTGCCACGGACAAACTGGAAACTGCAAAATTTTGGAGTGTTAAAAAGACGGAAGACAATTTGAAGGATAAGAATGAAATTACCGAATTACTTAGGGAGAAGTTCGGGAATGCAATGGCGATACAAGACACATTGATGCATTTAGTGATTTGCAGAAAAAATTAGTTGAATGGATGGATGAATCCAGACAAAACATATTCAATGGCATGTGGGTCACCCTCCTTGATAAGGGTTGCAGCTTTTTTCAAATCATTAAGATCATGGCTTGTATAATCAATTTCCGGATTGTCAGAAATAAGAACAAGCCATGAATCTTCACTTATCCTGCTCCTTTTCACAGATTGCTTTTCAAATTGCATAATGTCCCCATCAGGTTCATGGAGATAGGCATCAGCATTTTCTGCAATTTCATCAATTATCTCTTGATCTTTGTCCATAGTGGTCTCGTTGAAATATTGTTCGAAAAGAGGGAAACCTTTGACTGAGACCAATACAAATGCCCTAATCATTGTTTCATCTGTGAAAAAGGGGTTTCTAAAGATAAAGTTTGAGCACAAATTTCAAGTCAAATTTTTTGGTTTTCAACCATTTTGATTTTTCGGATCATACGCAGAAGAACGACAATCATGGAGACCAGAAGAAAAGAAGATATAACCAGTTTTATTTCGGGTACATCCAAGGGATTTTTAGACTTTGTATTGAAATTCGGTTTAGTTAAATTACCAGGAAGAAATGGATCGATTTGATCCAAAATATCATTGGTGTTTTGTGCATCTTCCACATTAAATCTTTTTAGCAGATTTCCATCCGTATCAAAAAGCAGGTAGGTTGGGATGTATTGTATTTGATAGCCAGACTGAAAAACAAGGTCTTTATCAATTCCAAATTCCCAAGTGGCATTCTGCTGGGAGACAAATTCAGAAAGAGTTTCAGGATCATCTGAAGAGGGGGATACAGAGAGAGAAAAGACAGACAATACATCTTTTCTTAGTTCTTGGACTTCTTTTAAATGTGGAATTGATTCTATGCATGGACCACACCATGTAGCCATGGTATCAACAAGAAGAAATTTTCCAGAAAATTTGGAGAAGGGATACATTTGGCCATCCAATCCAAGATATTCAAGATCAATACCGTAAGATTCCGCATTTATTTGCGGGGTAGAAAGAAAAAGGAGAGAAAGAATAACAATTGCCATTTTACGACTCATTAACACATCTAGAAAGTTAAATTTTATAAATTTACTAAAAGGGAACCTTCAAGGAACATATTTGGAAAACTATGAGACAATAGGATTCCATTGAATAGGAACTAAGGAAAGGATCATCCATAAGATAAAAACAGTCAATATTGCAACCTTATTTGTTTCTGATTTGAATGTAAAGTGGGAATATCTTCCTAGAACCCATCCAATAACACCAAGAGGACCAAGTGCAAGCAGATACAGTATTCTGTAAATGATCAAAAAGGGAGTATTTGTAAAGAAAAAAGAAAGAATGATAATCAATAATGTAAAGATAGTAAAAAGAAGCAGAACAAAAATTATGAGATAACCGCCTAAATACAATTCTTTTGGGTTACCAACTTTTTTTTGTTCCCTAATCCAATCCCATATCAGTTTTGATGCAAGTATGGGGGGAATAACAGAAAGAACCAGCAGAACAATATATTGTGCGGAGTTATCACCAGTTGAATTCTTAGAGATTCCCAAAAAGAAGGAAGATAAAAAAGTAAATACCCATAGAACAATATTTGGAAAAATAACGATCTTAGAGAGTTCCTCGTTTGGATTGGATTGAAGGAGAAAAACACCGACAATCCAGAATGCAAGAATTTCAGGAGTACGAGGGTAATTAAGTAAAGCATCCATTTTTTTGTTGAAATCTGTGAACAGTTCCACAATATCCATACCTGTCT
>WAKA01000217.1 GCA_015523565.1 Candidatus Heimdallarchaeota archaeon
AGCCAAACCTTTCCAAATGCGTTTTTTCAAACCAAACTATGTATATTGGGATTGGACAAGCAAGCAGACTATTAGGTGTCTCCGTTCAATAGCCACCTGACATTGACCTAAATACACTTAGCGGATTAAGAAAAAACAAAGTTAAATCTTCTAAAAATATGTTTCAAATATTCCAAATTGAATATTTTCCGTTTAAATAGAGATTGGACAAAGCCAATCCATGAATAGGAGAATTTTGGTATCTCTCATTGCAACAATTGCCATCGAAATACTATTCTATCCACTAGAGAGCCAAATGAAAGATCACGGATATGGAATTGTGGAACAGGAGCTTTCTTGGTCATATGAAAAGACAGTTATGATTGTACAGGCATGGGAACCGGTGAAGACAGTGGTTATCATTTTCATGGCATTGGACATGCTGTTTCCATTGGCATATGGGTCACTCATCTACTTTTTACATGATGAGTACGATGCAGATCCATTCAAGAACATCGGAAAAAGATTGATAGTTATTGCGGTTGTCTGTGATTACCTTGAAAACCTTCTGACTTTTGTAGTGCTTTTCACTGATTTTCCGAGATTTGTTCCAATTTTTGTCAGTTTTTTTGCGACTGTCAAGTTTACATTTATCCTTGCCTCATTGGTTATGTTTGCAGGATTGTTTATTAACAGAAACAAGGAATGAAAATAAGTGTTCAATTGAAAGCATATTGTAAAAAAACGCACCTGCAGGGATTTGAACCCTGGAGACAGGCTCCGGAGGCCTGCATGATTCCACTTCATCACAGGTGCTATCTAATGACTGGAATTAATTTGAGTTTAATAAAATCTATGCAAGGATACGTTATGAAATACTTATTGATTAGACTTAAAAATAGACACAGACCATAAGCAATAAATTGTTCGTATGAGTTTGGGAAATAGAATGACAAGAGATACTCCAAGGCTTGGGATTATCACAAGCCAGACAAATTATGACCATACATATTTGATGGAGATGCGAGCGAAGGAACATGCAGAATTTTTGGGATGTGAGATTACCCAGGTAGCGCATGTGCCTGGTGTTTATGACATGCCTTTGGTTTTGAAGGCAATGTTGGCTCGTGATGATGTTGATGCTGTTGTTACGTTGGGCACGATCATTAAGGGTGAGTCAGACCATGATGTATTGATTGCAAATCAGGTTGCAAGAAAGATAACGGATTTGAGTTTGGAATTCAATAAGCCAGTTTCGTTGGGCATTTCAGGACCAAACTTGACGATGATGCAATCTAAGGCAAGGATTGAGTCATTTGCGACAAAATCAGTTGAAGCCGCGGTGAAGATCTGGCGTGAGTTAAATCGCATGAGCAAATGAAGATAATTGTGTGAGATTTGAAAATGGTGGTAATCAGAGCCAAATATGGTTTAATGGGTACTGAATTGGAGATAATGGAGAATATAGAAATAACGTTGGATGATGAATTTCGGGTAGTGGAGATATCGGAGAGTCATCGAGATGAAAAAGAATGCACTGTTTTGATGCCTTCATTCTACAATGCGCATTCCCATGCGGGAGATTTTGGGTTACGTGGGGTTAAACCCTCGTCTTTGGAAGAATTGGTTGGTCCAACAGGGTTGAAGGTACGTTATTTGAATTCCATATCGTCGCACAAATTGAAGCAGAATCTTCAACAGTTCAACCATGAGTCATATATTTTAGGGGTGGGAGGCTATAATGATTTCAGGGAGGGGGGTTACCAAGGGATACTTCCCTATCTTGAGTCAAATGTTTTGAAGAAGAAACTTTTCAAGGCACCACATCACGGACAAACGTCTCCTTTTGAATTGTGGGACAAGAAAAACGAGTTGTTGCATCAGTTCTTGAATAATCATCAGCCAATAGTTCAGATTCTGGGCAGACCAAAAACGGTTGAGGAGACGAATTTGGTATTGACTTATGGGGGGTTAGGTATTAGGGATGTTAGATATTTTGATGAACAAGATTTAATCACAGTCTGTCGGTTGGCGGCAAAAAAGAATCGGCAGATTCATATCCATGCAGGAGAAGATCCAGATTTGACAGATGAATGGAAAACCACACATGGTGAAAGTGATATAGAGTGGTCTGTAAAAAATTTGGATCCAGATGTCATTGTGCATGGTAACCACGGAGAAGAATCAGATTTCGAATTCCTGCTTGAGAAAAAGATTGGGTTGGTGTTATGTCCACGTTCGAACATCTTCACACGGACAAATTTGCATCCATACAAGATAATTGCAGATTTGAATTATGATCCTCTGCTGTTTGGACTTGGCAGTGACAATGCAATGTTCCATCCTTCAAACATGTGGAAAGAAATGAAGGCTCTTTTTGATAATTCAAAGTTTTCTTCCAAGGAGATTCTTCAAATTGCCACAATAGGTGGGGCATCGATTTCTGGAGTTTCAAACTGGGAAATTTCAGAGGGCAACATATTTACGGGCAATAAATTTTTGTTTACAAGGGATTTAGATAGGAAGAAACTTTACACTGAGCTAATATTCAAGGGACGGAATGCAGGCATAATGCATTTGACATCCTGAGCACATTTTCAAATGGAAGTTGAAAATCTGTTGCCTGTTGTTTTAAAATTATTATCAATTCTATTTTCAGAATAAACCAAATTCATTATTTCCTTTTTTTAAGAATGATAACTGCAAGGGTAATGAAAGTGGTTGAAATGAGCAATCCTGCTGTTTTTTGTGAGATGGTTTCAGATATGGTCTCAGATATTTTTTCAAGCGGCGAAGTGCTGGAGGTAGTTATTGTTGATTTGATTGGGCTTTCAGAGGGCATAAGGTCTTTTACCGAGAATGACCAAGAATCTGTTTCAAAAGTGATAAAGTTTATTTCCTCGATAGTGATTGCGTCTGAAATGTAATGTGTCATTGTATAGATCGAATGAGAATCAGGATCAATTGACACTGTGTTGAAATAACTGTCAGTAACAATATATTTCAATTCTGTTGATGTTGGTAGATAGTACCGTCCATATTCACATGACCCTCCACCACTATAGACAAACAACATCCCATAATTTTTAGAAGGAATGGAACTAGTGGATATAGG
This sequence comes from Candidatus Heimdallarchaeota archaeon, assembly GCA_015523565.1. GTDB lineage: Archaea > Asgardarchaeota > Heimdallarchaeia > Heimdallarchaeales > Kariarchaeaceae > WAKA01. The sequence continues at coordinate 3,095 of WAKA01000217.1, forward strand.
CAAAAGATATTTAGTTTCATTGTATGCGTTTATTTGAAGTAAGTCAATATCAAAGACGACAACTTGACCTGCTTCAGAAATTACGTACACATTTTGATCCAATGGGTAGTAGAAAGAAATGAAAAAGAAATCAGCAAAATATTCAGGGATTGTCAAGTTGTAAATCGATACAGTCCCATTGAATATTTCAACCCAAGATTTGTTACTTGTGATATGTTCTTCCAACGAAATGCCATCCGTCTGCAAATACCAATCATAAGATAATTCCACATCATTTGACCACCGAGTTTCGTTTATGAGAGGAAATTGTTCAAGCGATGCAGAGTTATTTATAAAATCCAGATATATTGGATCATCGATTTGTTCAGTTGAATTATCCGCGGCACTTGTCAGTTGCAATTTAAAGTAACCTTGATTTGAATTGATGAAGGTCAATTTTGACGAGGCATATGGGTCATCTACTATAAATGTGCATGCCTGCACGCTGATGATTGTTGGAATTAGGAAAAGAAAAATTAGAATATATAATGGATAGGATTTTTTCATGAACTAACTAGTTCAAAGACATATTTATTTGTTTTTCAATACAATATCAATACAATACCCAGTATAACAATGGCAAATACAGGAAATCATACAAACAAGATAGTCAGAAAAATTCATACAGAATCATTTGTTTAAAACAGACAAATAGCAATGTAAGTTATCTAAATCTATTAAACAATGGAAACCAAATGATTTTTGAAATAATTAGGAGATGATTTTGCTGTCTAATGAAGATTTGAAAAATGTTCCTGAAATCATACCAAGCACAAAACCTGGGGAAACAATCATAAGTCCAGACTCATTGTTGCAGAAGCCGCCGTCTCGACCTCAAATAGATCCGCATACCGCGGCAAGGGCTCATCAAGAGCTTTCTCTGAGGGAAACCATGAAGAACATAAAAAAGACAGTAGTTGTACAAAGTGGGAAAGGAGGGGTTGGCAAATCCACAGTTACCTATAATTTGGCATTAGCATTTGCGCGTGCAGGTTTTACAGTTGGCATTTTGGATGCAGATGTAACAGGGCCAAGCATTCCACTAATGGCGGGGTTATCTGGTCAATTTGCTAAGATTGAGGGGAAAAAGATAGTACCTACTGAGAAAAATGGGGTTCATATAATCTCCATTGACCTTCTATTAAATCAGGACACACCAGTCATTTGGCGAGGACCACTGAAGATTGCGGCAATCAGGCAATTCCTGTCCGATGTGAAATGGCCGTCATTGGACATTCTTTTCATAGATTTGCCACCTGGGACGAGTGATGAGCCATTGACAGTCGCACAGCTATTTGACAACATTTCAGGGACAGTAATTGTGACGACACCGCAAAAGGTTGCTACGCATGATGTCAGAAAGTCCATAGGTTTCGCCACAAAAGTTGGGATGCCAATTTTGGGCATTATAGAGAACATGTCTTCCTTAACATGCCCCCATTGTGGCAACAAGGTTCCCGTGTTTAGGTCTGGGGGTGGCAAGGAGCTTGCGGAGAAACTTGGCTTGGTTTTTCTTGGAGACATTCCCCTTGAACCGCAGGTTGTGATTGAGGCAGACGAAGGCAAACCGTCTGTGTTATTGGACACTGAGTTTGCCAAGTCATTCAACAAGATTGCCAAAAAGGTTGCGAAGTTGCTTCAGTTAAAAATTGATGATTGAATTGGTGAGAAGTGAGAAGTTTAATACTTTTTGGACATTCTTGACTTATGGAATTTGAGACAAAGGCGATTCATTTTGCACAGGAACCTGATAAGGAGACAGGGGCTGTGGTTCCTCCAATACATCTTAGCACTACATTCAAGCAGGACGGAGTTGGAAAGACGCGTGGAGGATTTGAATACAGTCGAACAGACAACCCAACCCGACGAATTTTGGAAAAGAATGTTGCGGCGCTGGAAGGAGGAAAATATGGATTGGCATTTTCCTCAGGTTCAGCGGCAACTGCCACAATACAATTGATGTTAAATTCGGGAGATCATGTAATTTGTGGAGATGATGTTTATGGCGGCACCTTCAGGTTTTTTGACAAGGTAATGAAGAACTTTTCCTTGAAATACTCATTTGTGGATACTCAAGACCTCTCGAAACTTGAAGGGGAAATAAGAAATGAGACAAGAATGATCTGGCTTGAAACGCCGACTAATCCATTGCTCAAGGTTTCAGACATTGAGGCAATTTCAAGGATTGCAAAGGAAAATGATCTGCTATTGGTTGTTGACAACACATTTGCCTCTCCCTACTTGCAGAATCCTTTGGCACTAGGTGCAGATATCGTAGTTCATTCAACGACAAAATACATTGGAGGTCATTCGGATGTGGTTGGCGGCATTGTTGTGCTGAACGACAAGAAACTGTATGATAAGCTTCAATTCCTTCAAAACGCGGCAGGGGCTGTGCCTTCTCCCTTTGATTGTTGGTTAGTTCTACGTGGCATCAAGACGTTGGCATTACGAGCTGAAAGGCATTCTTCAAATGCGAAGGAAGTTGTTAACTTTTTGAACAAAAAGAAAAATGAGGGATTAGTAGAAAAGATATATTATCCATTTTTGGGTGAAAAATCGAGTCTTGCCAAGAAGCAGATGAAAAAAGGAGGAGGAATGGTTTCCTTTGAGATTAAAGGTGGAGCGGATGAAGCTAAAGGATTTTTGAAACATTTAAAATATTTCCACTTGGCAGAATCCCTTGGCGGTGTTGAAAGTTTGGCGGAATACCCTCCAGAAATGACGCATGGATCATATACGGAAGAGGAAAGGTTGGAAAGGGGAATAAGACCTAATTTAATTAGACTGAGTGTAGGGATTGAAAATGCAAAAGACTTGATTGATGATCTTAAGAATGCATTCGAATTAACATTTGGGAAATAAATCTTCATTTCAAATCAAGTTTCTGTTTGACTTGTTCAATCGGCAAGTCAATTTCAAGAGTTTTGTCAGTGGAAGTAGCGCCAGAAACAATTCTCAACATACTTGAAGAAATCCCAAGAGACTTAGACAGTTTTTTAATTATTTCTTGATTGGCCTTTCCTTTGGTAGGGGCTGATTTTACATGGATAATAATGGCATCGTCGTCCTGGACGATTTTGAACTTGTTTGCCCTTGTCTTGACCCTTATTTTCAATCTGGTAGCATCCTGGTTAGTCACCACAACCATTACATAGACGATCAATATATGATTATTTGTACTTTGTACCATTGTCCACCACAAAGCATTATAATAATGAAGATGAAGGAGAAATGGAGGTAAACGAGTAATGTCGTTCAATGAACTTGCAGAAAAAGCAGTAAGTGAAGGAATTGTGGGAGTGGGATTCCTGTTAGACCCTCAAGGCAACATTTATTGGTCTGTTGGCGAATGGCCAGGATTTGATCCCATGGCAGTCATTCAAGCCTGGCAAAGAGGAGACAATGCAATAGTCGTCAATGACTTGAGATTCAGTGTCATCAATAAGGGTGATGACAAATATGTCTTGACAAACATGCAACAGCAAGGTCATATCATAGTTGCAAAATGCATGTTTTGGGACGGATATGTCGTTGCATGGGCACCATCTACCGTTCAAAACACGGTTGCTTACGCTGAAGTCGCCAGAATGGCCAATGCTGTTCGTTCATGAATGTAAAAAATAGTTTAAGTGAGAAAAAAACAATTATATGTTGTGGGTTTATTTAGAAAGAAGAATAAAAGTAAGAAGAAACAATATTCAAGTGAGATACATAAGTCCTTGAATCAAAAGGTAAAAGGATATGAATCATATGATTCACCTGAAGAAAGGAAAAAAACAGATCTTGCCTTCAGAGAATACCTATATGAGCAAGTCATTGAAATGGTCAAGTATTTTGCCCAAATTAAGGATTACCTGATACGATTGCAAATACTTTCAACATGGTCAGCGGCAGAGAGCATAACAAAAAATCTTAACAGGATGAAATACCTGTTGACTGCAAAAAACGATGAGGTTTATCGGCATTCCACCTTTTTTGACAGTCCAAAGATTTCTGAATGGATAGAAATTTCTGTTTTGTATATCATTGAATCAGAGATGATCCTGATAGCTGATGAAATCCTAAGACAGATGAAAGACATGCTTGAGGGATTTCAAAAGGAGGAAGCCATGCAGATTGAATTGAAAATAATGGAAATTGAGAAAGGAGTCAGGGAATTGACAAGTTCATTGAATGAACGGGCAGAGCTTATCGCGTCATTTGAAATCATGGCATTGGAGTAGGATGGATCAATCGTCTTCCAATTTGCCTGCTATTCTTTCCAAGGTTTTGTTAATGTTATAAAGCATGAGCATGACCTGATCAAGCCCTTCAATGGTTAGAACAGGTTTTCCATGCTGTGCTTCCAATTCCTTTGTTTCCCTGAGTGCATTTGCCAAAAAAGCCCTTAGTATTCGGACAGTTAAGTCCTCAACATCAAAGTTATCCATTGAAATTTGGGATGAGATTTCTTCTACATCTACATCTTTCATGAAATCCTCAATCAATTTTTGGCTTGCAACATTGATGATTTCCTCATCAGATTTTGTTTCAGGAGGAACAAATTGAATTTCCAATTTTTGGGGCATTGTTTGATTATCCTGTCCTTTAATAGGGTCATAGAGACCAACCAGCCAATCAACATATTGCTTGAAAATCTGGTAATTGGATTCATTTTTCAAACCAATTGGACTATCATCAAAAACAGACAGGGATCCCACAACGATAATGCGTCCTGTTTGGGCGACTGAAGATCGGGCAACAGCAGTCTGCATCCCCCCCGATGCTGAAGGGCTTGTTACCAATAACGCCTGCTGAGGTTGGGTTTGGATGGCAATGGCATTGTTCATGGGGATATATTGAATTCTTTTTGGATTGGGGATTGATTCAGTTGGCATTACCAATATTGTGGATGGATCCTTATTGTAATTTTTAGACGGATCAAAAATTATTTTATGCTTAAGTTCAATTTGGAATGGTTTAAGAAGATTGTTCAAATGAACGACATCCTCCTGTTTTTCTAGATCACCGACCATTAGGAGAATGTTTCCACCTCGATTGACATAACTGATAACCGATTGGATTTCCATAGGGCGGTATTTGACGGATGAAGTCACAAGAAGTATAAGTAAATCATACTTGTCCAAATCTTCCAAATCAAGCCTGTTTGTCAGTGAACTCATTAAAAATCCTTTTGATATAAAAAAAGATTGCATTCGATGAAAACGTTGTGACAGCAATATTCCTTGCCCTTGAGAAATATCAAAAGCCACTTGCTTGACTTTTGTCATTATTATACATTGTCTCATGCTATTTAAAAATATATTATATCTTCCAAATTTTTCAACTCATTTATGGATTTAAACATGTATCGCTTATTCATTTTATAAGGGGGGGTTTGGTTGGGGGATTGTGGATTTCAAAGATTTGTGCAATTGGTTTGACAAATTGGAACAAACCACCAAACGATTGGAAATGATTTCAATCCTGCATGAACTTCTGGATATTTTAAGCATTGAGGAAATCCCACCTGCTGTTTATCTTTCCACAGGCGAATTGGGACCAAAATATGATGTCATGGTACTGGGTTTTCAAGAAAAAAGCGTCATGAAGATTCTCTCCAATCTGACAATGGTTCCATTGGATGTCATTGACAAAAAGTTCAAGGAAGTGGGTGATTTGGGAGACATAGTTTTTTCAATAGGGGATAAGGGATCACAGACAGGGTTGATGGATTTCCTTGGGGAAACAGAACCAAAGTCCAAACAAAGTATTTTAGATGTATGGAAACAGTTGGAGAAAATCTCCAAAATTGAGGGGGAAAATTCAGAAGTCAAGAAATTCAATTCCGCTCTTGTCTTGTTAAAGGATATGGAACCTATAGAGAGAAAATATTTGGTTAGAACACTTGTGGGGAAAGTCAGGTTAGGAGCAAAAGAATCAACGTGGCTTGATGCCACCAGCAAAAAGACAGGAATTGAAATTGATCTGTTGGATCTTGCTGCGGCAATCAGGAGCAATATAGGGTTAGTCATCCAAACTGCGATAAGAAAGGGAAAAGAAGGGATTGAGAGGCTTCACATTCCAAAAGTTGGCATTCCAATCATGCCAATGCTTCCACACCGGGGAGAATCTTCAGAGGACATATGGAACCGAATGGAAGGGAAATGTGAAATTGAGATCAAATATGACGGGTTCAGAATTCAAGTGCACAAAAGTGGGAACAAAATTTATCTTTGGTCAAGAAATGAGGAATCATATAATGAATATTTCCCAGAATTGGTAAAGGAACTTCCAAAAACAATTAAGGCAAATGATGTAATTCTCGACGGGGAAGTGGTTGCCTTCAATCAACAGACAGGGGAGATGATGCCTTTTCAAAAATTGACCAATAGAAGGAGAATATATGGAGTCAAGGAAATTGCAGCAGAGATCAAGGTAAAAATTTTTGTTTTTGACATATTGTTCAAGGATGGCAAATCCATTTTCAAACTGCCTTTAGTTGAGAGAAGGAAATTTTTGCGTGATACATTTTCGGATAGTGAACTAATGGGAATAAGTATCTCTTGGTCTTGTGAAACCCCAGAAGATATAGACCAACAGCTTTTGGAGGCAAAGGAACAGAATCGAGAGGGGATTATGGTTAAATCACTGCTTTCGCCATATGAACCAGGAAAACGCTCATTTTATTGGTTAAAATATAAAGCAGACTATGAAAAAAGTCTATCTGACACTTTTGACTTGGTCATTGTCGGAGGATGGAAGGGCAGAGGCAAGAGAGCAGGGGTTTATGGCACTTTGTTGATGGCGGCATATGACCCTGACAGTGAGACATATATGACATTTTGTAAATTAGGGGCAGGATTGACAGAAGAAGATATGAAAACATTGACATCTGAGATGGAAGAGTTAAAGGTACCAGAAAAGCCCAAAGATGTCATTTCCAATTTGGATCCTGACATTTGGGTCAAGCCAAAAATCATATTGGAGGTATCAGGAGCGGAAATTTCGAAATCACCAGTGCATACAGTTCCTTCGAGTGAAGGAGGCACACTCTCCCTTCGTTTTCCGCGTTATACAGGCAACAGAAGATTTGAGAAATCGGTTCCCGATGATGTTACAACTGTTGCAGAAATCAATGAGATGGCAAAAATAATGAGAATCGGAAAATAATTCAGTAAATGATGTAAAGCAAAAAGAAAACTGTTATTCCACCAATGTATGAAATTATCCATATCATGGAGGTGATGCGCCCAAATCCCCTATGAACTTGGCGATATTCCTTTTCAAAGTATGGATTTTTTGCCTGCCATTTGACATTGGTAAAAGTTTTGTACAAATGAACAAATACCAAGACAATGGTAACTACAGCAAGTGTGATATGAATAATGAGAATGGGATAATAGACAAAATTCCTAATGGTTTCTGGACCATGGAACTTTGTTTCATCCCCCAAAAGAAATCTGATGATGTACAAGGACAAAAACAATGCATCAACAATAACAGCGAAGATCATTAAGATTCTATGTAAATAGTATTTTCTTTGTTTTGCATAAAAAAGTCCAACGAGAAGAGTGACAAATCCCAGCAATATTATGAAAAATCCAGATATTGCCAATGGAGATGCATTTACAAGAGTCATGTATTCCTTTTTCTTTAATGAAAATAATATTTTTGGGTATAGCAC